>CAIMOS010000084.1 GCA_903843135.1 uncultured Ignavibacteriales bacterium
CGCTCGCTTCGGTTCCGCATATTATAACAAAAGGCGGAAGCTGGTTCTGTACTCACGGAACAGACAAGTCAACCGGATCAAAACTGTTCTCGGTTTCCGGCGACTGCACAAAACCGGGTGTGTATGAACTCCCCTGGGGCACAACCATCAGCGAACTGTTAACGATTGTCGGCGCTGAAGATACTAAAGCGATCCAGGTTGGCGGCGCTTCCGGTGTCTGCCTGAACAGCGAACACTTCGGCCGCAAACTTGCGTACGAAGATGCCGCAACGGGCGGATCAATTATGGTCTTCAACAGCACGCGAAGTATGGTAAAGGTACTTAAAAACTTTATGGAATTTTTCCTTGAGGAATCGTGCGGCCAGTGCACCCCCTGCCGCGTGGGAAACAAAAAACTGCTCGAAGGAGTGGAAATGATCGAGAACGGGACTTATACTTTCGGATATATTAACTCACTTAAGGAACTGGCGAAAACAATGCAGATTGCATCCAAATGCGGATTAGGACAGTCCAGCCCTAATTCCTTCTTATCAATACTGGAAAATTTCGATAATGAGATATTCCATTCAAAAGGAAACGGAGGCAGCCATGTCAGATAATAATCTCCGCGCCCCCGTAAGCCAGAAGCCTTTGACTGTGCCGAAGCCCCTGGACAACACGACAATCGGCAGTATGATAAGCATTCAGATCAATGAGAAAAAAATGACTGTGCCTTTCGGGACTACAATTCTTGAAGCGTGCCGCGATAACCAGATACACGTCCCTTCACTCTGCCATCACGAAGACCTTTGCATCGCCGGCGTATGCCGTATATGCGTGGTTGAAGTCGAGGGAATGAAAACGCTGCAGGCATCCTGCGCATTCCCGATAACACAGCAGATAAAAGTAAAGACTTCTTCCGAACGCGTCAGAAAAGCCAGAAGACACATACTTGACCTTATGCTCAGCGAGCATTACGGCGAGTGCTACTCCTGCGTACGCAATAAAAAATGTGAACTTCAGTCGCTCGCGGATGAATATGGAGTTGACAGTTTCACTTTCGGGCACCCCGATAAACCGAAGTATGAAATTGACAGATCATCATATTCTGTTATGCGGGATATGAATAAATGCATACTCTGCCGCAGGTGCGTAAGAACCTGTATCGATCTGCAGGAAGTCGGTGTGCTTGAAGCCGTTAACCGCGGCGACGAGACAAAGATAGCCACTTTCTTCGACCGCCCGCTAAATGACGTGATATGCATTAACTGCGGACAGTGCATTAACCGCTGCCCGACAGCAGCTTTATTCACTAACGATCCGTCAGATGAGATCTGGGCGGCAATTGACGATCCCAAAAAGCACGTTGTAATTCAGACTGCACCGTCGCCACGCGCCGCAATCGGAGAAGAGTTCGGAATGCCTGCCGGAAAGTCTTACACGCGTGAACTTAATACAGCGCTAAAGAGGATCGGCTTTGATAAAGTATTCGACACAGATTACACTGCGGACCTCACGATTATGGAAGAAGGAACTGAACTTCTGCTAAGACTGAAGAAAAAACTTGTTGATGGAGATGATTCCGTAAAACTGCCGCAGTTCACTTCGTGTTCGCCCGGCTGGGTAAAATTTATCGAACATTTTTATCCCGATTATCTCGATTATTTATCAACCGCGAAATCTCCTCAGCAGATGTTCGGCGCTATAACAAAAACTTTCTATGCACAGGAAACAGGCATCGATCCGGCGGATATAGTTACCGTCGCACTTATGCCCTGTTCCGCGAAGAAGTTTGAGTGTAACCGTCCCGAGATGATTGATTCAGGCTATAAAGATATCGATTACGGTTTAACGACCCGTGAACTCGCGAAGATGATCAGGGAAGCCGGAATTCACCTTCCTGAAATGCCGAAAGCGGATTTCGATGATCCGTTCGGAGAGGCATCCGGCGCAGGACTTATATTCGGCGCTACCGGCGGAGTTATGGAAGCGGCATTAAGGACCGCTTATGAATTAATTACCGGACGCGAAGTGCCTTTTGAGAATCTTCGCATCGAAGCGTGCCGCGGTTTTGACGGGATAAAACAGGCTTCGGTTAAACTTGAAGGACTAAAAACCGAATGGAAATTCCTCGAGGGCGTTGACCTGAAGTTTGTTGTCGCCCACGGTACTGCGAATGCGCGCAAGGTAATGGAGATGCTGAAGAGCGGTGAACTGAGCGATGTTCACTTCATCGAAATTATGGCGTGTCCGGGCGGCTGTATCGGCGGCGGCGGACAGCCTATTCCGACTTCACCTGAAATCCGTGCGCTGCGTGCCAAAGCAATTTACGAAGAGGAGGAATCACTGCCTCTGCGTAAATCGCACGAGAATAAGCACATACACTATATCTATGAAAAATTCCTGACTGACGGTCCGTGCGGACACAAGTCGCATAAGTTACTGCATACGAAGTATACAAAGCGCGGGGATTTTATAGTTTAACTTTTTAAAGGCTGGTTTGTCCGGATTTTGCACGACTGTATTTCATTTTCAGCAATTGGTAATATTTGGACTGCATTTCCGGCAAACCTTCCTTTATTCAGTGTCAGTGTCAGTATCAGTTTCAGTGTCAGTGTGGTGGTTATATTTAGTATATTTTTTTCCTGATCCCTGTTATTTGTTTCCTGTTCTGTGTTTGTGACGTAAATTTACTTATTACAAAAAGGATTTGTTTTGATCCTGTCCCTTGCCCCTGAGTGGGCGGTACATTACAGCGAATTCTGGGATACCGTTAAAACCAGGAACCATTGGTTTATACGGCTCCGGTATATAGCAATAATTCTGCTTGTCGGTTATATTCTCTCAACGAACCTGCTGTTGGGCTTTAGATATACGAACGATCAGTTTATCTCCCTTTTCTCCTCCGCATTTTTCCTTTTGCTATACAACCTTGTTCTTGAAATTGCTCTCCGGAAATTCGAGATTTCAGACGGGCGGTTTAACTTACTCCATTTCAGCCTTATTCAGATCACCCTGGATCTTATTACCCTCTTTGTGCTGGTCCATTATACCGGCGGATACGAATCGCCCATACGAATGCTCTTTATTTTCCATATGATAATCGGAAGCCTGATATTGCCGGGCAGGGTAATTTATAGCATTGCGGTCCTTGTGACAGTCGGATTTTTTTCAACATCCTTCGGTGAGTTTTCCGGCATTATAACACACCAGGTTGTTGCCGGATATAAATCGGAACCGGTAAGTGCAAATTTTAATTTTGTTCTCTTAAACTCAATTGTATTCGCGGCGGTGATTCTTACCAGCGTATTTATCGCCAATGGTATTGCGGCTGAGCTCTATAAACTTGAACAGCAGCTTGTTACATCGCTTGGAAAGCTTAATAAAAGCGAAGCCGAAAAAGAGAAATACATCATGGCTGTCGTCCACGAACTTAAAACTCCCCTCTCAGCTGTGCTTTCCTATCTGAGTGTGGTAACGGGAAAAATACTCGGCGAAATCCCGAAACCGGCGCTTGAGCGGCTGGAGCGCGCTGAGATCAGGGCAAATGAAGCAATTGATATGATAAACGATGTCCTCCACGTCTCGCGTATGAGGCTGCAGGGACAGATGAACTCAACTTCAATATATTTCCGTGACCTGATAGAAAACTCTGTTGACAAATTTCTTGATACCAGCGCCGCGAAAGGAGTGGAACTGAACTTTGTTAATGATCTTAGCGAAGAAATCACCATAGAGGGTGACCCGTTTTTACTCACTCTCGTATTCACGAACCTGATAAGCAATGCCATCAAATATACTCCCCACGGCGGAGCGGTGATTGTCAGAGCCTACAGGTTCAGTAAAGAGATACGCATTGAGGTTGTGGACAGCGGCGTGGGGATACCTAAACACGATATGGAAAAAATATTTGAGGACTTTTACCGCGCATCCAATATCAAAGGGAAAGGCTACGAGGGAGCGGGAATCGGCCTTTCGATTGTTAAACAGATAGTAGAGTCGCATAACGGAAGAATACAACTGGACAGCCCGTCAGGTTTCGGCAACGAAGAGAACCCCGGCACGAAATTCACAGTAATTTTCCCTCTGAAGAATTTTTAATTTTTCATCAAATATCATATTTTAATTACCGGTTAATCCAAAGTCAGCGGGAAATCTTTTGTTATATTGAAAGTATTATTCACCCAGTTTATATTTAATGCCGAATGAGAAAAGTAATCTCCGTTGCACTTCCAAAAGGCGGAGTGGGTAAGACCACAACAGCTGTTAATTTAGCCGCAAGTCTCGCGGTTGCAGAGAAGCGTGTTCTTCTTATTGATGCCGATCCCTCTGGCACCTGTGCGATTTATCTCGGTATCGATCCCGAAAAAACGCCCGGTTCACTTCATGAAGTCCTCAGCTTTACAAAAAGAATTTCCCAGGTGGTAAGCAAAACACAAATTGATAATCTCGATTTCATACCCGCCGGCGAACCGTCCTATCAGAATGAGGACCGTGTTGCCCGGCTTACAGGCAATCTGAATCTCTTCAGCAATATGCTTCACCACGAACTTGGCGAGTATGATTATATAATAATTGACTGTCCGCCGTATTTAAAAGGTTTCACCACAATCGCTCTCATCGCCTCTACTTCAGTAATAGTGCCAATGCGTGCAGGACAATTCTCCCTGAATGCGCTCAAGCGTATGGTAGAGCATATCAAATGGGTGCGCGCGAATTATAATCAAATTCTTAAGATAGAGGGCATTCTCCTGACTATGTACGAGGCTAACACAAAAGTGTGGACGATGACGAGAGCCGACCTGGAAAAAGACCTCGGCCCTTTTTTGTTCAAAACATCTATTCCCCGCAGCAGTGCGCTCACGGTTTCGGAATTCCACGGCAAACCCGCGGTCCTTTACGATGCAAAGTCCAAAGGTTCTGCGGCTTATATGAGTCTCGCGATGGAGGTACTGGAAAAAGATATGGGCATCACCCGGCCTGTTTCAATTAACAGTAATCAATAATCAATTAACAAAAAAATTGAAATGAAATCCCCTCTCGAGAGGGCTCCGGCTTCAGCCGGGGGGTGTGTTGAATCAGGATACAAAGATCAATTAACAATGATCAGGAACAGATTTGTGGAATTATATCCACGAAGTCTTCTCTGATTCAAACTTGAAGAATAATTTGGCGGATGTGGCTGTTGCCATTGATATGCCGCTTAGTGTAGCCGGCTTACGAAGAAATTTTATAATTCAAATCAACTTTTCTCCCGTCATAAAATGCTTCGGCATCATCAAGATTACTAAAGAAGGCAGTATTAGTTCTGAAGAACAATCCGAAAAAATAGTACTTCTTAATAATCACAAGGAATTCACCATTATGCCCAATTAACTTAATCGAACTTTTTTTATACCAGACACCCTGGATTAAACCCTGTTGTGTGCCCGATTCGAAAAAACTTATTCCTAGACCCATAAAATTAAACCTTACAGAATATTTACCCAAAATTTAAGAAAAAAGGATTTTAAGTAAAACAAGTTTTCTAATAACGCCTCAAAGTTTCCGCGCTGCTGAATCTGCAGCACGGCTGTCCTAATAAATATAAAGAAAGATAGCTTTAGAATATGATAGTCGTGCAATCCTCTCTGATTCATACTTGAAGAATAATTTGGCGGATGTGGCTGTGGCCATAGATATGTCACTTTGTGTAGACCGCTCACGAAGAAATTTAATTGCTCAAATCAACTTTTCTCCCGTCATAATATGCTTCGGCATCATCAAGATTGCTAAAGAAGGCAGTATTAGTTCTGAAGAACAATCCGAAAAAATAGTACTTCTTAATAATCACAAGGAATTCACCATTATGATCAACTAACTTAATCGAGCTGTTCTTATACCGGACACCCTGGATTAAATCATATTGTGTGCCCGATTCCAAAAAACTTAGTCCGAAACCCATAAAATTAAACCTTACAGAATATTTACCCAAAATATAAGAAAAATGTATTTTGGGTAAAACCGGTTATATAAAATTCCTAAAACTTTATGCTATAACGAGTCAACCACACGACAACCCCAACGCACTTAAAGGAAAGTCAGGATCAAGGAAACTTCCCGGATTTTGGTGATCCGCTTTCTCATTTCAGGGCCTCAAAAACCCCATTTTTTCAATAAAACCGCCCGATATATATAGTATAAAATATTTGAGAAAACCCTTATTTTTTAGTAACTTTCGGGGTTTAATACGGAGAAGCATATATATGAAATTCAATATAAACAGCCGCGTCTTAGAGAAACTTTTGGCAAAAGTATTGCCTGTGGTGCCGCACAAAACACCTCAGCCGATACTTGAAAACTTTTACATTGTTATCAAAGAAAACAAACTTCTTGTTTACGCGACTGACAATGAAATAGCTATCAAAGCTACGTCATATATCAATGCAGAGGATGAATTTGAAGGCGTCGTTCCGGCAAAACTCCTCTATGAGATCGTCCGGTCTCTCGGCGATGAGGATATCCGCTTTGAAGCTTCCCCGGATTATAAATTAAAAATAAAAACCGACAACGGGCAGTACTTCCTCACCTATCTCACTGATGTTGAATATCCGGTAATGACCGCTCCCACCAAAGAAACTAAAATCACGCTGAGCGGACCGGAACTAAAACGCGCTTTCGACCTTACCACTTATGCCGTAAGTCGCGAACCCGCGCGTCCCGCGATGACCGGTGAACTTCTTGAGATATCCGAAGAAGGCGTAAAATTTGTAGCCACTGACGGCCACAGGTTAATCAGATATTTATATAAAGCACACGAATCCGAACCGGTTCAGCAGTACATCATTCCAGAAAAAGCCGTTACAATTATGAGTAAGCTGTTTGATGAAGGTGAAGTGAACCTTTATCCTGATGACACAGTGCTGGGCGTTGAAATTGAAAATGTTGAGATGATAACAAAACTCATCGGGCACAAATACCCCGATTACAGCAGCGTTATTCCTCTCGACAATGAAAAATCGATGAAGGTAAATAAAAACAAGCTCCTCTCCTCAATTAAACGTATGCTTAACTTCGGCGCGACTAACTTCCACCAGGTTAAACTTACTATCTATGAAGACGTGCTTGAAATATCTGCTGATGATGCCGAGAAAGGCCACCGCGGTGTTGATAAAATGCCGTGCGAATTTAACGGCGAAACTATGGATATTGCTTTCAATACTTCTTACCTTGCTGACGTTCTGACGCACATCGAGGGTGATGAAGTTATTTTTAAGATCAATCTGCCAACCAAAGCGATTATAATACTCCCTTCCGCCCAGAAGCCGAAAGAGGAATTGCTTACGCTGATCATGCCTGTCCGGTTAAATAATGGCTGATCGTGCTGAAAAAACTTCAGTTAAAAAATTTCAGGATTCATAAGGATACTGAGATTGAATTCTCCGGGGGCTTGAACTTAATTGTCGGAGGCAACGGCCAGGGAAAGACATCAGTAATTGAAGCGATCTATTTTTTATGCACCACCAGGAATTACAAAGGCGCTCCTGACCAGGAGATACTCAGGTTCGGCGGGCAGGAATATGAAATTAACGGAGTGTTCAGCCACAAGGCTGAAACCTCGGCCCGGATTTATTATTCATCCGGAGAGAATAAAAGATATTACTTAAAAAACGGGAAGCAAGTTTCGAAAGCCACTGAAGTTATCGGCAGCTTACCGGTTGTGCTTCTTACGCCGGAAGACCACGCGATTACACAGGGCACTCCTTCCGAAAGAAGAAAATTCGTTGATTCAGTCATTTCGCAGGAAAGCAGCCCTTACCTGCACTCGCTTCTCGATTTTAACAGGACACTCAAGCAAAGGGCATCTCTCCTCTTCAGGATAAGAGAGCACGGCGCTTCATCTTCCAGGATCTCGGAACTTGAAGCGTGGGATGAGAAACTTGCTGATTCGGGAACAGAACTAATTGGTTTTCGCAAGCGGTTCATTGCTGAGTTCGCGCCTTACCTGGCTGATGCTTACAGGCACATACCGGGAAATAAGGAAGTACCGGAGATTGAGTATGTTTTTCTTAACGGTAAAGCCGGTGATGACATTAAGAAATACTTCCTTGAGCAGCTTAAAGCGCGCCGGAATGAAGAGATAAGGCGCGGGACAAACTTAACGGGCCCTCAGAAGGATGAATTTGTATTTAGTATTAACGGTATGGCCCTGAGAAATTTCGGATCGCAGGGGCAGCACAAAACTTACCAGGCAGCGCTGAGATTCGCACAATTCTTTTATCTGAAGGACAAATCCGGGTTGACCCCCATACTGCTCCTGGATGATGTGTTTGGCGAACTCGATGCGGAGCGTTCCGTTAACATCAGTGAATACCTGAAGATCACCGGACAGGCGTTTATTACGATAACGGATTTTTCGAACATAAGCTTTATCAAAACCGGTGAGTCAGATAAAGTAATATTCATCAAAGAAGGCCGGCAGGTTGAGCGACTCTGAATTTAAAAGCATCGGCGATCTTCTTAACAGCGAACCCGGTTTCAGCAAAACGAGAAAGCTGATCGAGGAGAGTGAAGTGGTTTATTACTTTACACAGATATTCCCGCAGTTCGCGAACATTGCCGAAGCTGTGAAAGTTGAGAAGAAGGCCCTCCACCTGAAAATTGAAAATGCGGCCTGGAGGAATGAACTTAAGTTCAGAGAAAAAGAGATAGTTGAAACAGTGAACGCCTATTTCAAGGATAAGCGTATCAAAACAATAAAATTTATAATTTAATTTCTTAGAGACAGGAGTACTTAAAACTTGAACGAAATAACAAAGCAAGTTGAAAACGATTATAGCGCCAAAAGTATAAACGTGCTTAAGGGGCTTGAGGCGGTAAGGAAAAGGCCCGCGATGTATATCGGCGATGTCGGCACAAGAGGTTTCCACCACCTTATCAACGAGGTTGTTGACAACAGTATCGACGAAGCGCTTATGGGATACTGTGATACGATAAAGGTAATAATCAACAAAGACGGCT
The DNA here is from genome assembly GCA_903843135.1 of uncultured Ignavibacteriales bacterium. Lineage (GTDB taxonomy): Bacteria > Bacteroidota > Ignavibacteria > Ignavibacteriales > Ignavibacteriaceae > JABWCL01. Next base: position 8,980 of record CAIMOS010000084.1, read on the forward strand.
CGGTAACAGTTGATGATAACGGCCGCGGTATTCCTGTTGATATGCATCCGGAAGAAAAGAAATCGGCTCTTGAAATCGTAATGACCGTTCTTCACGCAGGCGGCAAATTCGACAAGAACTCGTACAAAGTATCCGGCGGACTTCACGGCGTTGGTGTTTCTGTAGTGAACGCGCTTTCCGAATGGCTCATTGTCGAAGTAAAAAGAAACGGCAAGCTCTACAGGCAGGAATATGCAAGAGGCGTCCCTAAATATGATGTTAAGGAGGTCAGTACTTTAAAGAAAACTGAAAACGGAACAAAGATCACTTTCAAACCGGATAAAGAAATCTTCAAGGCAACAAAATTCAAGTATGACACTGTTACCGAAAGAATGCGCGAGCTTGCCTACCTGAATAAGAATGTTACTATTATCATCAAAGATGAGATTGATAACGAATCAGATACGTTTCACTTCAAGGGCGGACTTATGGAATTCGTTAAATATCTTGATGAAGCAAGGACCGCGCTCCATAAACCGGTTTACATTGAAGGCGAAAAAGAGAAGACCCCGATTGAAATTGCTTTCCAGTACAACGACGGGTATTCCGAAAATATCTTTTCATACGTCAATAATATTAATACGCACGAAGGCGGAACCCATCTTGTTGGATTCAAATCCGCTCTCACACGTACAATGAATAACTACGCTTCCAAGAACAACCTGATCAAGGACGGCAAGATCACTTTAACCGGTGATGATTTCCGCGAAGGTTTGACTGCGGTAATTTCTGTAAAGGTTATGGACCCGCAGTTTGAAGGCCAGACTAAAACAAAACTCGGAAACAGCGAAACAAAAACCGCGGTTGAAACGCTTGTAAATGAAAAGCTTGCCGAGTACCTCGAAGAGAATCCGTCGGTCGGTAAAAAGATTATCGAAAAAACTTTAAGGGCGGCAGAAGCCCGCGAAGCAGCCCGCAAGGCAAGGGACCTAGCGAGAAGAAAAAATGCGCTCGACAGTTTCAACCTTCCGGGTAAACTCGCGGACTGCTCAATCACTGATCCGGAACACTGTGAAATGTACATTGTTGAAGGTGACTCGGCGGGCGGTTCCGCAAAGCAGGGCCGCGACCGCAGGTTCCAGGCGATCCTTCCGTTAAAAGGAAAGATCCTCAATGTTGAAAAAGCAAAAATGAACAAGATACTTGAGAGCAGTGAAATAAAAGCAATGGTTGCCGCAATCGGCGGCGGCATCGGCACCGACTTCAATAAGGACAACAGCCGCTACGGAAAGATTATCCTTATGACCGATGCGGACGTTGACGGAAGCCATATCCGGACACTCCTCTTGACTTTCTTCTACAGGTATATGAAAGACCTGATTAATATGGGTATGATTTATATAGCCCAGCCTCCGCTCTATAAAATTAAAAAAGGCAAAGAAGAACTTTACGCATACGATGATGACGAAAGGGACGAGATCCTTAAGCGGTTCAAGTCACAGGGCGGTGAAGTGATTAAAAATGAAGAGGACATACCAGATGAATCCGAGGAAACAGCCGCGCCTTCAAAAATGAAAGGCATAACAGTTTCCCGTTACAAAGGTTTGGGAGAAATGAACCCCGAACAGCTTTGGGCAACAACTATGAATCCTGAGACCCGCACACTTCTCCAGGTTTCTGTTGAAAGCGCCGCGGCTGCGGACAAAATATTCGAGACTCTTATGGGCGATGCTGTTGAGCCCCGCCGCGAGTTCATCGAAAAACACGCAAAATATGTCCGCAACCTTGATGTATAAATTTTAATAGGAAAATATAGAAAGTTTTATGGCAAATCTTTTTGATAAAATATTACCCGTAACGCTCGAAGATGAGATGAAATCGTCGTACATAGATTATTCTATGTCCGTTATCGTTTCACGCGCGCTCCCCGATGTAAGAGACGGACTTAAACCCGTGCACCGCAGAGTGCTCTACGGTATGTCCGAATTGGGAAATTTTTACAACCGTCCGTACAAAAAGTCCGCGAGAATCGTGGGAGAAGTACTCGGTAAATACCACCCGCACGGCGACACCGCTGTTTATGATACGATGGTAAGAATGGAGCAGGATTTTTCTCTCCGTTATCCTTTGGTAGACGGACAGGGCAACTTCGGTTCGGTTGACGGCGACTCTGCCGCGGCTATGCGTTATACCGAAGCGCGCCTTGCACGCATCGCCAACGAAATGCTCCGTGACCTTGAAAAAAATACGGTTGATTTCACTTCCAACTTCGACGATACACTTCAGGAACCGCTGGTATTACCTTCATACCTCCCTAATCTCCTGATCAACGGTTCAAGCGGTATCGCGGTAGGTATGGCAACAAATATTCCTCCGCATAACATTTCTGAAGTTATTGACGGCCTTATAGCGCTTATCAAAAATCCCGATATTACAATCGAGAAACTGATGAAGCATATTACTGCTCCTGACTTTCCGACCGCTGGTATTATTTTCGGTTATCAGGGAGTCAAAGATGCTTATTTGACAGGAAGGGGCAGGATACTTCTTCGCGCAAAGGCGAACATTGAAACGCTGAAAAACGGAAGAGAAAACATCATTGTTACTGAACTCCCGTACCAGGTTAATAAATCCACTTTGATCGAAAAAATCGCCGAACTGGTTAAGGAAGATAAGATCCACGATATCTCGAATATCAGGGATGAATCTGACCGCGACGGTATGCGTCTGGTTATCGAACTCAAACGCGACGCTCAGGCAGCAGTTGTGATGAATCAGTTATATAAGCATACTTCAATGCAGACTACTTTCGGCGTAATTATGCTCGCGCTCGTTCACGGCGTTCCGAAAGTACTCAACCTTAAAGAAATTATGCAGCACTTCCTCACACACAGAATGGAAGTGCTCATTCGCCGCACAAAATTCGATCTTGATGCAGCCGAAAAACGCGCTCATATTTTGCAAGGCTACATAATCGCTCTTGATAACATCGATGAAGTAATCGAAACGATCAAGAAATCCCGCGATACCGAGACCGCTAAGAACAACCTTATGAGAAAGTTTAAACTCAGCGAGATACAGTCGAAGGCCATTCTCGATATGCGTCTGCAGAGGTTAACCGGCCTGGAGCGCAAGAAGATCGAAGATGAATTCCGCGAAACAATTAAACTCATCGAAAAATTAAAAGGAATACTCGATAACGAAGACCGCAGATATCTTATCATCAGGGAAGAGCTTCTTGAACTGAAAGAAAAATACGGCGATGAGAGAAAGACACAGATCATTTACGATTACACCGAATTCTCTCTCGAAGATACGATCGCGGAGGAAGATGTTGTAGTTACAATTTCACACCAGGGTTTCATCAAGCGCTTCCCTGTAAGCGGCTATCGCAGACAGGCACGCGGAGGCAAAGGTGTCTCCGGCGCGGGAACAAAGGAAGATGACTTTATCGAACATATGTTCATCGCGTCTACCCACCAGTATATACTCTTCTTTACGGACAGAGGAAAATGCTACTGGCTGAAAGTGCACGAACTCCCCGAGGGCGGCAGGGCAACGCGCGGAAGATCCATCCTGAATCTGATCGAGAAGGAAAAAGACGAGGATATCTCTGCATTTATCGCGGTTAAGGAATTCAAGGAGGACCAGTTCCTTGTGATGGTAACGAAGCAGGGCGTTATTAAGAAAACCGTTCTTTCAGCTTACAGCAATGTCAGGCGCGCCGGCATTAACGCAATCAACCTTAACGAAGGCGACAGTCTGATCGATGTTAAACTCACAGACGGTACAAATGATATCGTTCTCGGCACACGCGATGGTATGGCCATTCGTTTCCACGAACAGGATGTCCGCGATATGGGACGTACTGCAACAGGTGTTAAGGGTATCACTCTCTCTGATGACGATGTTGTGGTTGGCTCACTCGTAATCAAGCGCCAGGGAACGATCCTTGTTGTGACTGAACACGGTTTCGGCAAACGTTCCGATGTTAACGATTACCGCATCACTCACCGCGGAGGCAAAGGTGTTATCACCGTAAAAACCAGCGATAAGGTCGGTAGAATGATCACTATGATGGAAGTTACTGATAACGAGGAACTCGTGATCATTACTTCATCCGGAATGGTAGTCCGAATGAGCGTTAAGGATCTGCGAGTTATGGGCAGAAATACACAGGGCACCAAACTCATCAAACTGAAAGATCACGACAGCATCGCTGATATTGCAAAAGTTGTTCCTGAAGACGAAGAATAAAATATTAATAAGGAATTATTATGGATAAATTAGCATCATTCAAGGCATACGATATCCGCGGCAAAGTACCGTCGGAATTAAATCCCGACCTCGCCTATAAGATAGGCCGGGCATTCTGCAAATTCACGAACGCAAAAAGCGTTGTAATCGGTCACGATATCCGCAGTTCTTCGGAGGAGCTTTCTCAGGCCCTTGCAAACGGATTGATGGACAGCGGCGCTGATGTAATTGACATTGGTATGTGCGGCACCGAAATGATCTACTTCGGCGCGTCGCATCTTAAGACCGACGGCGGCATAATGATCACTGCCAG
>CAIMOS010000085.1 GCA_903843135.1 uncultured Ignavibacteriales bacterium
ATCTTTTGCTGTTAAAGACTAAGATAATTCAATTAAAAATAATCGTCAACATTATAATTCCCTGCTAAGACGGGCATATCCTTGATTAAGGATTCTCCACAGGGCAACTCCGCCGGTCATTTCGCTCGACCTTCGCAGCCCCATCTTTCACTCGATACACCTCACAGTTTGCTACAGTCCGCCATCACGATATCAACTCAAAATTCTATTTTTTATTTTTAATTCTTAGTTCTTAATTAATTAGAGTCCTTAGCGCAACGCAGACTAAACCCATACTCCTTATCGTAGTAGTCGAAGTAGATATTGCTACCAATATAGTTTAGGTATATGGTTCTTGCGTAAATAGCACTGTACTCCGTGGAATTCCAAAAGGTAGCGCCGCCGCTTAAATCGTAGAAGTAACCATTGCTACTGCGGCCGCCTGCCAACAGGGCTGAGAAGCCGCTGGTGTTTGTTCCGGCACCGCCACCAGTTCCTTGTCCAACTGCCTTTAACGCATTACTATTATTACTCACTGAACTGCCCAGAGTTTGAAACTCTGCATTTGTCGGTATATGCCACCCCTCAGGGCATATTCCTCTTGATCCTGCGACTGTGCTGTACTGCATTGCCTCTTTCCACGTATATATGCCGCCGTATGTGCTACAGTTTGCAGTGTTGTTACCATAGCAGTATTTTTCTATTGTCCCGTTATTTGATGGACTTGCGCTTCCCTGTATCATTGTTCCAACATCAAGATTTTCTTTTAACCAGCATTGGCTCCCGATTTTTACAGTGTTGTAAGTTTTACCGGAATATGTAATTGTGCTTGCGCCGCAGAAGAAACCTAAAGAGCTATTTATTGAGTAATTTCCAATATTGTTTTTTGTATTTGTTCGAATCCTGAAATAATATGTGATATTTGTTTGATACGTACCGGAAACAGAGGTAGTCGTCACTGTCGGAGTTACACTCTTCACAAAAGTATAATTAATTCCATCTTGACTCTCCTCGATCACTATTTCTCTGGCATATCCACTGCCGTTTACCCAGCTTAAATTTGCGGTTGTATTATTGGGGATATCTACCTTCAACCCGGATAACTGCATAAGGTTAAAAACAGCAGAACCTGAAGCGAATGAAGTTTCTCCGTTCCTCGCGCTTTTCCCTCTCAGACTGAAAGTATATGTATGACCTGTGTAATAATCACTTATGTATTCTGTTTGCGTTGTATTTGGTGGGAGTTCTTTGATAAATATTGAATTTCCTCCATCTAGACTTAAATATATATCATATCCCATTACTATTGTGCTGTTATCCTGCCACTGGATAATAGCAACTGTGTCTGTTGGTAATTGTGCAGTTACATTTCCCGGAGGATTAAATACAACGGCTATATTATCTGACTCCGTGATCTGTGAAACATTATTTTTACTCTTCGCTCTTATTCCAAACTTATATGTGTGGTTTAACCGGAAATCGTAATCATAAGTCGTCTGTACCTGATTGTAGAGAACCTCTTTCACTACGTTCATCTGCCCACCGTCTACTGACAACAAGATTTCAAAGCTCCTCGTATAAACACTTGTAGAACTCCACAGAAGAGTTACGCTAGTATCCGCATTAAGAGTTGGCATTAGATTAACCGGCGCAGGCAACTGTATCGATACCCCCGCGGAAGGAACTGATGTGGCTATATTATTCCTTGATTTAGCCTTTACACGGAAGGTATAAGTCTTTCCCTCAAAATAATCCCTATAAATTGTCGCAATGGATATTCCTGCTCCCGACTCTCCTACCTGTACGTAATTAACACCGTCTTCGCTCTGTTCTATGTCAAATCCTGTCTCTATTGTACTGTTGTCTACCCAGGACACCACTGCTGATGTGTCTGTCGGTAACTGTACCGTCACATTACCAGGTGCATCAAACGTTACGACCTTCGTTACCTCCGCAGAATATGGCGAGGTATTATTTGCTGATAGCGCTTTCAGCCGGTACTTGTATATATGACCTAAAAGCAAAGCGTTATCATAGCGGAAAGATGTCTGGTTTATGCCAGGTGTTCCAATTACGGAATATGCTTCTCCGTCTATGCTCTGCTCGATTACAAAACTTTTTTCAAGAGTGCTCGCTTTTGTCCAGTTAAACACGACCGCTGTATCTGCCTGGAAATTTACCTGAAAATTCCCCGGAGCGGGAAACGTAAATTTACCGGTTGTTTTGATAAAAGCGCTGGCGTTATTATCCGCTATGCTTCTGACCCGAAAATGGTACTGTTTTTCCGCAGTGAATGGACGCCCTACTGATACAACAGTTATATTCTCTTTAATTGCTTTTAATATCGAAAAATTAGTTCCATCCTCGCTTATTTCAATATCAAATGTGTAATTCACATTTTGAACAAAGCTGTAATTCCAACGAATAGTAACCGCTGTATCCCCCAGAAACGTCACATTCAATCCGGTTGGCGCAGCGACAGTATTATTTTGATCATAAGGCGATGTAAACTCATACTCCTTGCAGGAGAGAGATAAAAAGATTATACTCGTCAGAGCATAGATGATGATGTTTTGTAAATATTTTTTCATTGTCAATTTTCCATTGTCCATTGTCCATTGTCAATTATTCACTGCTTCCCCGATCCACGAAATCAGTGCGCCCAAAACAAACGTGCCTGCCGCCGCGATTGCGTATCCGGAAAACTTCTGATGGTCCGTTGTAAGTTTCCGGTAATTTGCTGCGTCAGCAGAGGACTGTGTGGTTTTGTAGTTATCGTACTGCTTCTGCGCGCTTAAATAGAAATATCCCGATATACCTGCTGCTGCCGCGCCGCTTCCCAACCCTATCCACTTCCACAGTGCCCATTTGTCCCGTATCTGCTTACGCGACCCCTCGTAGGTCAGCATACTCAGCTTCACAGACTGTTTCTGGTTTTCGCTTACGGTTATGGTTTGCGTGACGTCAAGATAATTTGCCTTTTTCGCCTTTAGGGTGTAATCACCGATGATTAGGGGGAATATCAGCGGGGCGCTTCCCTTCCTTTCATCATCTATATATATATCAGCATCGGCTGCTTCGATCGGCTCGATAAGCACCGAAACCTGCCCCATTTTCGGTTCAAGCGAGAAGGAGATTACTTTTTTATCGCCGATCATGAGGTAAACATCCTTTTCTTCGGCATAGTATTTTGCGCCCCTCTCCGCGCGGACTTTATAGTTTCCCGGGCTAAGCCTGCTTGCGAAAATTCCGCTCCCCACCTTGCTTCCGTTAAGGTAGATATCGCATCCCTCCGCGGTTACGGACAGATTGCCGAAGTTCTTATTCAACGCCAGTATGCGCGATTCCGTTTTGTTATCCTGGATTATAA
>CAIMOS010000086.1 GCA_903843135.1 uncultured Ignavibacteriales bacterium
GAACAGAGTTAACAGCTCCTTCAACAACAGTTAATACCGGCACAGCCGATTTTTCAAGGTTCTATAGCATTGGAAATAGTATCACTGCGGGTTATCAATCAGGATCATTGTATGAAAGTGCACAGAAATACTCATTCGGTAACCTGATAGCAAATCAGGTTGGCACCACCTACGCTTTCCCTAATTATTCTGATCCTGGAACTCCGGGAAGAATTGAAATTGTAAAAATTACAGCTACTGGTTTGGTTACCAGAATAAATCCTGCATCTGGTATACCCACGAATAAGTTTTACTCAAAACCTTATAATAATTTGGGTGTTCCTGGAGCAACATTATATGATGTTTTATATGCAACAGATTCTTTGACCTGTCAGTCCTACGTTTCTCCTTACATCCCTTTACCTGCTCCGTACTTAAAACCCAATCCTATGTTTAATTTGATTCTTAGGAATACAACAACACCCACTACTCAGTTATCGCAGGGCCTGTCGCAAACTCCTACATTCCTTACTATTTGGATTGGAAATAATGATGTGTTAGGCTACGCAACAAGCGGGGGTGTTTTACCGCCAATACCAACACCTGTTTCGAAATTCAATGAAAATTTCGACTCACTCGCTAACAAAATCAGTACCTATGCTCCTAATGCTAAAGTAGTTTTAGGAAATATTCCAGATGTCACTGTGATTCCTTTCTTTACTACCATAGGCGGGCAACTTATGCTTGCAGGTAAAACAGCCGTATGGGCAATAAAAGGCACGGGAGATACAGCATTATTGCCCTTAACTGGAAATCTACTAACTCTTAAAGCCCAAGAAGAATTATATAACACATCAGGCGTCCAAACGGGTAAAGGTTTCTCAAAGAGTATGCCATTATCATCTATAGTTGTTCTGGACTCTGCGGAAATAGTTACAGCACAAACTGCAATTGCCAATTTTAATGGTAAAATCGCCAGTGTTGCTTCAGCAAAAGGCTGGGGGTTGGTGGATGTAAATACTATATTTAGGAACTTCGAATATAATCCGCTCAAAAGTAAAACCGGTATGATGGTTAATGGAATACAGTTCTCAACAATGTATGTACTAGGTAATCTTTTCAGCATGGACGGCGTTCATCCTACTAATCAGGGACAGGCTATTATTGCAAATGAATTTATCAAAGTAGTCAACTCTAAATTCGGAGCAGCGATCCCATTGATCAATGTTGCAACGATTCCGGGCGGACTGCCATTTGCTAAGTCAATCAACAGAAGCAATATTGGTATTCCTTTGTTCCCTGCAGGCACTTTCGATAATCTATTGTTCTAGTTTCTGATTTTTCTTTGGAGCGGTTCCGATTTAATTCTTAAATTTGGATAACCGCTCCATTTTTATTTTAAAGAGACAGAGTATGAAAAATATACCGGTACTATTATTCTTTTCGATCTTAAGTTTGATCTTTTTACAGGCTTGTTCATCCCAGGATACACAGCAATCAGACGGAACGATCCCAAACAAAGATTCGGCATATGTATTTGATGAAATCGTTATTGATACTACTTCGACTGTCCCTTCTCAGGCATTTGAGGATAACAAAAGCGCAGAAGCGGGGGAAAAGATGAAGGCAAATCCTGCCTGGGTTAAAACCGACCGGTTCACTGTGCAGCTTGGCGCTTTTTCAACAAAAGCGAGAGCGGATGAATTCTATGAATTGGCCAAATCCAAGATTAATAAAGCCTTCATTATTTATTACAGCACTTACGTTAAACTCTTTGTGGTTCAGATGCAGGGAAGTTACACAAAGCCGGAAGCGGATAAAGCAGTTGAGCGTTTACGGAAGATGAAAGAATTTAAGGATTCCTTCGTTGTCCCGTATTATGAAGGACCCAAAGAGTAGCCTACAGCAGGCTTATAGTCCTTTTTATCAATTGATTAAACTTCACTTTTACAAGCGCTGCGGTTTCCATTACCTCCTGATGTGACAGAGGAGTTGCGGAAATTCCGGCCGCAAGGTTTGATATCAGGGAAATCATAACCGTATCCAATCCCTCCGAGACCGCGTAGAGGACTTCGTGTACACTTGACATGCCAACAGCGTCAGCCCCGCAGATTCCGGACATTTTTACTTCGGCCGGTGTTTCGTAACTGGGCCCTTTATTATACCAGTAGACGCCTTCCTGTAATTTAAAATCTTCAATTTCTGCTGCTTGCTTAATCAAACCAAACAAATATGTGCTGCCAAAATTCTGAAGCGCAGAGTATTGCTCCGGCGCGGCAACCGGCAGAATCCGCTGCATTTCGTCTTTAATATTTATTGAGTTGAAAGAATTCCCCAGCATTAAATCACCCGCGTTAAAATCCGGATTGACACCCCCCGCAGCATTGGTGATAATGATCTTATCAATACCTAAAGATTTTGTAATCAGAACAGGTATAAGGCATTCATCAATTGTGTATCCTTCATAGAAATGAATACGGCCCTGAAAAGCAAGAACTTTTCTGTTTTCAATTCTGCCGAAATAAATTTTACCGCCGTGGCCCGCGACTGTGGAAGGAGGGTATCCCGGTAACTCTTTTACATCCAGGATAAGATCGGGAGTGAGTTCATTCGGGAAATCGCCAAGCCCGCTGCCAAGAATAATTGCGATATCAGGCCGGTAAGGGGCAGAACCATTAACCTTCTCAAGCAATCCGCTGAACTTAAATTTTATGTCTAAGCCGTTCATCAGAATAAGATTCCTGCTAATGTTGCAGTCATCAGGGTTGATAACGAACCTCCTATAACCGCCCGGATACCTAATTTAGCTAAATCTGATTTTCGCTCCGGAGCCATAGGACCAATACCGCCGATCTGGATAGCTATAGAACTGAAATTCGCAAAACCGCATAATGCGTAGGTTGCCATAAATATTGCCTTTGGATCGGTCATTTGCTTCAGATTCATCATCTCTGACAGGTTCAGATACGCAACGAATTCATTTAAAACAACTTTTGTACCGATCAGGCTTCCAAAATTCATAGCTTCGTGCCAGGGGACTCCGACTCCCACAGCAAGCCACTGAAGGATGAATCCTAAAATAAATTGCATATTCAGAGGCTTGCCATATGTATGCTGAAGGTAGTCATTCACATTTAACAGTCCGCCAAGTGCGACCAGTGCATAATTAAGAAGAGCGATGAGAGCGATAAATGCGATCAGCATACCGCCTACGTTAAATGCCAGCATCAATCCGTCAGCCGCTCCCGTTGCTGCTGCTTCGATAACATTTGAGGAATTTTGTTCAATTTTGATTTTTACTGAGCCTTTAGTATCAGGTTCTCCGGTTTCGGGATATATAATTTTAGAGATCAAAAGCGCAGCGGGCGCCGCCATACAGCTTGCACCTAACAGGTGAGTCGCAAACAACAGTTGTGCCTGCTGAAGAGGAATATTGTTCGTTATGGCGTAAGTCGAAGACAATATTTGGATATACGCAGCCATAACACCGCCTGCAATCGTCGCCATTCCTCCGACCATTACTGAGAGAAGTTCGCTGTTAGTCATAGTTTTGACGAACGGTTTTATCATCAGCGGAGCTTCCGTCTGGCCAACAAAAATGTTAGCAGTGCAAGAAAGCGATTCGGCCCCGCTTGTGCCCATCAGCCGAAGCATAACCCAGGCCATTGCCTGAACAATCCGTTGCATTATCCCAAGGTAGTACAAAACCGACATAAGGCTCGCAAAAAAGATGATTGTCGGAAGTACCTGGAAAGCGAAAATAAATCCGATTCCGCCGTCAGCGCTCGTTTGTTTCGCCAGGGGCCCGAAAACAAAACTTGCTCCCTCAGTGGTGAAATTAAGGATAAGTACAAAGAAGTAACTCACTCCCCGGAAAAAGTCAATTGGCCACCCCAGCATAAAGAAATAACTTCTGAGAAAGTCACCTTTCAGGATCAGAATCGAAAATACCACCTGTATGGCGAGTCCGCCGCCGACAAGTCGCCAGTTGACTTTCTTTTTATTGTTCGACAACAGAAAAGCGGATCCAAGGATAATAAGTACTCCTAAGACTCCGCGGAGAAATGATTCGATGCTCATATTGATATATTTAATTTTTTCTGATTAATTGAAGGATGCTCTCAGAGGTTCCGGAACTGTTTATCATCGAATGCCAAAGGCAGAAGATCGGCTATTTTCATTACCTTTGAGTCACCGCTCTTGCTCGTCATTATGACATCAATATTACCGCACATTTCGATTATCACCTGCCGGCAGGCGCCGCAAGGGCTGATAATTTCATTACTATCACTGTTTACTGCGATTGCGGTAAAATTACGTTTCCCTTCAAGATGTGCCCTGAAGATCGCTGTTCTTTCCGCGCACATTGACAGGCCGTAAGAAATATTTTCCACATTGGCTCCGAGTGTAATCTCGCCGTCAGTCGAGAGAAGCGCCGCTCCGACTCTGAATTTTGAATACGGGGAGTAGGAGCTCTCTTTAGCTTTGACAGACTGCTGTATTAATTCATTAATATCCATTATTTCCAAGTTGGTTTTATAGTTTTAGAAGATACAAGATTTATCAAAAGGAAGAATTCATATATGAAGGGCAAAATTAGCTTGTCTGATAGTTTAAAATCGTAATGGTTTCTACGCGTTTGTTTTATACTTATAAATATTTCAAAAAGCAATTTTAAAATAGTCATAATAATGAAACCGGCATTAATAAATCCCAAAAGAAAAATGAATTGAAAGATGTTCTGGGGAGCGTGCCAGAATAAAAGAAAACATTTAACATTCAGCGGATAATGGAACGATGTGGTGGTATGCCTTGCTTTCTGCTTAAGATATTCCTTAAGTGTACGTTTTGATTCGGAAAATACACAAGTGTCGTCTTCGTCAAGGTAGGATATCTTAATCTTAAGATTTGACATCTCACGAAGCAGCAGATCGTCATCGCCGCTCATTGTCTCGAGCGTATTGTTGTAGCCGCCGCATCTGTAAAAAGCTTGCCTGGTAAATCCCAGATTTCTGGCAGCAGCTGAATGCGGCAAATTGAGTTTGAGGCTAACGGTTGAGAGTACTTCTGATTTGTAATTTTCGAAACAAGCAATTTTATTTGTGATGCCATTTCGCTGAAAATATGGCGCCCGGCCGAAAATAAATTCGCTTCCCGAAACGAATAGATCATTATATCCATTGAGCCAATTCCGCTCCGGACGGCAATCAGCATCAGTAACCACTATATTACCGGATTTAGCGCTCTCAATTCCCAGTGTCAGGGCGCCTCTCTTGCCCGGTTGATTAGTGTTTCTTAATATCTTGAGATTAGGATATGAGGTTATCAATTTTTGAAGAACTGAGTATGTTTCATCAGTTGAATTATCATCGACAATGATAATTTCGTATTTGTCAGAAGGATAATTGTTCTCTGATATCGTTTTGAGCAAACCATACAGATTATGAGCCTCATTTTTTGCAGCAATTACGATTGAAAGAAACATCGGCTCATTTTCCATCACC
>CAIMOS010000087.1 GCA_903843135.1 uncultured Ignavibacteriales bacterium
ATATTTTATATCAGAGCCGTAGTAGCGGAGCCGACGAATTGTCTGTGCGAGTGAATCGTCATTTGTTATTATCGCGCCGGCATCGCCGAGTGCGCCGAGATTCTTTGTCGGGTAAAAGCTAAAAGCTCCGAACTCTCCGAATGTGCCGGTGAGTTTCCCTTTGAACGTTGCGCCGTGAGACTGCGCGCAGTCCTCCACCATCTTAAGTCCGTACTTTTCTTTAACAGCCATCAGTCCGTCCATATCGCAGCTTTTGCCGTACAGATGCACAGGCATAATTGCCACGGTGCGCGGAGTAACAGCAGCTTCGATTAACGCGGGATCAATATTATATGTTCTGATGTCAGGTTCAACGAGAACGGGTTTAAGCCCGCAATGGATGATGGCGAGTATTGTAGCAATATATGTATTGGACGGAACAATTACTTCGCTTCCCGGCTGGAACTCAAATGCTTTAAGTCCGAGTATAAGCGCGTCTAATCCGGACGCAAGGCCGATGCAGTGTTTCGCGCCGTGATATGCGGCAAAAGCGCTCTCAAATTCTTTAACATTATTCCCGAGTATGTACCATCCGCCCTGTAATGTTTTCGCGAATGATTCTTTATACTCTTCAAAAAAGGGGCGGTTCAGTTCCCCGAGATTTTCATATTCTATTATTGTACGGCTCATATATATAGTCTTTCGGATCGAATAAAGTTGATGCCATTACAAGAAGCACAGCATCGGGAGTAAAATGATGCATAGTGTGCCAGTCTTCCGGTTCAAGTATCAGGCACTTCTGCGGATGGTCGAGCGGAAATTCCTCTTTCAAACGGCCGTTATCGTTGCTGACGATGCAGGAACCGTGAATGCAGATCGCCGCTTGGCGTGTGGTTTTATGCCTGTGCCCGCCCCTTACAGACTCATCAACTTTGTATATGTAGAAAAAACGTTTTACGTCAAAAGGAATTTCTTTTTCCACCACCGTAAGATTGCCGCGGGGATCGGAATGGGTCTTTAAATTAATTATGTAGGCCATCGTTCCTCCAACAAATTATTCAGGGGGAAAACATTGTAAACTTTTTTAAATTTCCGGTAGATCGTGATGAGCCGGCTCTTCAGGTCATCCGTGTAATCTTTCGCTCCGTGTGGGTCAAACGAAGGATCAATCGCGTTGATTTCCTTCTTTATCGTTTCCAGCTGCTTCAGGTAAGGGATATAAAATTTATCCATAACTTTCCTGCTCAGCAGGCGGCGGCCTAGATCGACTGTGCCGTTTGTATATAACCGCACATAGTGGAAATGATAGAAAATTACTTCATACTCATTCCCTCTTTCGATATCAACCAGAAAGAGCTTTCCGAACTCATCATAAAAATCATACTGCTGCACGTTCCACGAAGCAATGCCGCCTCCGAGATGCTGAAGCACGTGCACACCCGCGAAGCGTGTCACCCAGTCCTCAAGATAAAGCTGATCGCCGAATTTGCCGTCTTCGAAACGGGCGTAGCACCACTCGAGGCACTGTTCGCGCCACCAGTGAAGGGCTTTAAGGCCGCGCTCATCGTTTTTGAATGTAACAAACTGAACGCAGTAAGTGCCGCTTTTCAGGTCTTTGTTATACATCGGAGTATAGCGGTGCTCGGTGATCAGAATTGACCGGTTGCCGAGTTCATCAAACAGGGGCGCGGGTGAAGAATAGAATATCAGGTCCGCGTCGATATATGTGCAGCTTTCAACTTTATACTTTTCGAGTACGTACAAAATAGTAGAGGATGTGCTGGTCCAGCAGTACTCCGCCGGTGTTCGCGTCGGTTTTACTTTAAGAAGATGCTCATCTTCAAAATCATTAAGGGAAATTACGGTCGCGTGTTTAAGCTGAAGTTTAGCGAGTACATCTTCTGTTTTCTTATCAAACGCAAAGACATAAAGATGAAACGAACTGCAATTCTGTTCCAACGAGCGGTACATAGCAACGCCCCGCGACAGGTAATTCGAATCGAAAAGTGTGCAGAAGTTGTACATCACACCCCGAAAAGTTTTTGCTTAAGTATGCCGAAGTAAACGGCGATTGCGGAAGGAGTGAATCTTCCGTTTTTAATTTTAGCGACAGAATAATCTCGAAGCTGAGTAAAAATCTTGTCTTGGAATTTTTCGTTTCCTTTTTCAGCTAGTCCGAACGCAAAGCCGTGCTGTCCCAAAAACGAACTGAACAGCCATCCAAGAAGGAAATCCCTTCTCGAAGTAATATTATTAAAATTATTTATGAAGCAAAGTTCGGCCCATCCCGGTGAAGTTTTCATACTAAACTCAGTAAGCTTCCGTACAAGTCCGGGAGGAGTAATGGAGTTAAGAAGCGCCGGGGTAATTCTCTTCGAACCCTTAACCAGCATTCCGGAAAGCCAGAAATCGGAACCGTCCAGATACTGCAGTACCTGGTAAAGTTTGTCTTCTCCCTGATAGGAATCGATAAATCCCGGTTCGAACTCAGCAACCAATACATTGTTACGTATCGGATCAGGCAGGCTTTTGAAAAGTCTTAAGTCTGTTCCCTGCGAATCGCTTTTATACCAGTCGATTTTATTCAGGCCCAATTCGCTGAGCGCTTTGGATAGCGTTATGCTGTTTAGCTTAGTTTGTCCGGTTACTTTGAATTTATCCGCGAACGCCCAGTCCGCCAGTTCCTTTTCCCGCGGGAGGAGAGTGCTTGAACAGTAAGGCGACTCTGTCAGGTAAAAATCCGTCTGGCTTTCATCTTTATCTGTTACAATCGTATTCAGTTTATAAAGTTTCCTGTATCCCTTATCTTCTTTGATGCTTATATTAAAATCCCTTGTATCCGCATCAAACGCTATACAAACAGACGCCGCGGCGATATCCTTCCAGATCGGATGGATCTCTTCAGAAGCGCCGATATCAATAAGTACCGGCGGATCATTAACAATTTCGGGATCGCGTAAAATTCTGTTAAATATGTCAGGCATCAATCATTTTTTCCGATAAAGTAGACGGGAAAGATATGAAACAAATCAGGAAAAGTATTTATTAAATAGTCTTTAGGAGAACTTCCGGTTGCCCGGTTCAGAATTTTAATTTTAGGATTGTGGGAGATTTTCGAAACCAGTTCCCTGAAGTCGCTGCAGGAAAGCTGATGGATATGTCCGGTGTTATACCACTCGTATCCGAAAAGGCAGTGGGCCGGCATCTTCCCGCCGAAGAACAGCTGCATCCTGTTTTTATAAAACGCGAAATTCGGGAAAGAGACAATCTGTTTCGGCGCTACGCGCATCATTTCGCGGAGGAGTACTTCGGGATACATAACCATCTGAATAGTTGTATTGCAAATGGCGTAGTCAAAGCTGTTGTCTTCAAACGGGAGCCGCTCGTCAATTCTGCCCTGAAGCACATTAAGTCCCTTGTTCTTTCCGATCCGCACACCGCTTTCCGAAAGTTCGATACCGGTAACCTCGCATTTTTTCTCAACGGCGAGGATTTCCATAAGTGTGCCGTCGCCGCAGCCGAGGTCAAGCACGCTTGAGCCGGCAGGAATCGCATCGACAAAATAGCGGTATTCCTTCCTGACCTCCCGTGCATCGGGGGAATAATTATAGTTACGGTTGTCGTTAAATTCGGGACTGTTTATATCAAAAGACATTAAAACGGGCCGGTAAAAAATTCTGTTTAGTTATAAATAATCTGTAAATATACCAATAAAACGGCATATGAGATCACCCTTTCCGGCCTTAAAATAGCCGCATTGTTGGTAAACCTTAACATAATTATAAAATATTTCTGCTGGTTAGAAATTGGGCGAATTCTGCAAATTCATCAACTCACCAGGAGTGAACACTAGTTGGAAGGATTAAAACTGCGAGTTGAAAACATGTTTGGTTAAACTGCGCAGCCGGACAGGGCAAGCCCTGTCACTACAATAGCCGAAGCCCAGGTCGGTGATTTTTTTCTCCGAACCGTTCGCCGCACGGTTCGGATGATTCTGAATATTCTTTTTGCGAAGTTTGTTCCTAAAAAAGGAGCGGACTATGGAACTCATATCACCTGATATCATAAAACTTATCGCGAACGGCAGTATCGGAATTGTTCTGTTCGTTATATGGCTCATCACATTTACCCGCGCTGTAAAAATTTATCACGACACAATCGAAAAACTTTTCAGGGTGATGGAAGACGAAGCAAAACAGAAAGAACAGCTTACGGTAGTGCTCAGCCGGCTTGAAATGAAACTCGATCTCCTTATGAGGGAATGAAATGATAAAAACTATTGATGAGGATAAATATTTTCTTGCGTACCAGCGCGCCTGGCTGTGCGATGATTCGCCTGTGAAACTGTGGGAGAAGTCGAGGAGGATAGGTGCGACATATGTGCAGTCTTATGAAGATGTGCGCGACTGTATTCTCGGGAAGTATCCGTCGGTGTGGTTCTCCTCCGCGGATGAATCGGCGGCGAAAGAATATATCCGTTACTGCGTGCAGTGGGCGGAGCTGTTTGACGCCGTGATAAGCGAAGGAGTGGTCAAAAAGCGGAACGGAAAGAATTCGTACTGTATTAATTTCCGCAACGGGTCCCGGATAACGGCTCTGACGAGCAATCCCAAGTCCTTCCGGTCAAAAGGAGGGAAAGTATGTCTTGATGAATTTGCCCACCATCAGCACCAGGAGGAACTGTGGAAAGCGGCGCGGCCGGTAATCACCTGGGGATATCCGGTCCGGATACTTTCAACCCATAACGGCAAACTCAACCGCTTCTATAATTTTATTGAGATGATAAAATCAGGCGAACTTAACTGGAGCCTGCACAGGTGCGATATTAATAAAGCAATTGATGACGGCCTTCTCGAGAAAATATTTAACAGGAAAGTAAAGTCAAAAGAAAAAAAGGAATGGATCGATAATCTGAAATCCGATTGCGCCGATGATTATTCGTGGCAGGAGGAGTATCTCTGTATCCCGGTGGATGAATCTACCTCGTTTTTGCCTTATGATCTGATCAGGAAATGCCTGATGAAAGATGATCAGAGGAAGATGGATCGCGGTGCCTTTTCCGCCCTGGGAGTGGATGTCGGTAGGAAGCAGGACCTCACTGTTCTTTGGGTGTTAATCAACATCGGAGGAGAGTATACTACTTTCGCGGTTAAGGACTATAAAGCATTGACATTCCGTGAACAGCGTGAGGAAATAATTATGATGATCAGGAAATACAATATTGCGCGTATCTGCATAGATTCCACAGGCATCGGAATGCAGCTTGGAGAGGAACTTGAGGAGCGGTACGGAAAA
Source organism: uncultured Ignavibacteriales bacterium (assembly GCA_903843135.1). Taxonomy (GTDB): domain Bacteria; phylum Bacteroidota; class Ignavibacteria; order Ignavibacteriales; family Ignavibacteriaceae; genus JABWCL01. Next base: position 5,275 of record CAIMOS010000087.1, read on the forward strand.
ACAATGGTGGAAAAATTTGTATTCAG
>CAIMOS010000088.1 GCA_903843135.1 uncultured Ignavibacteriales bacterium
TATTTTTCTGCCTTTGCTGAGTTATCTTGTCATTGCTGACGATTCTTCGTTTTTTGACTATTACCCGGGGGTAACGAATGTTGCTGTCGCAAAATTGCCTTCTCTGAATAATGACGGCGATATAATTACGATGAAAGATTCTACGGGAGCAATTACCGACAGTATGATCTACCGTTCTTCCTGGGGCGGCACGGGAGGCAAATCCCTGGAACGCGTGGACATTGACGCTTCTTCGCTTGATTCAACGAACTGGAAAAGTTCTAAAATTCTTGCGACACCCGGTTCTGTAAATGCGGTCTCGGCAAAGATTTTCGATATCTCCGTAAACAGGGTTGAGATATTCCCGGAATTTCCTTCGCTCGGCGACAATATTAACCTTACAGTTTATCCGCTGAATTTTGGTATGGCACCATCGGAATATGGTCTCCGTATTTTTTTAGATACAAACAATGATTCGATTCCCGATTTTGAAATTGCCCAGGCGCTTGGGCTAACGCTTCAGCCGTATGATTCGGCGGAATGCAGTTTCTCCCCGCTGATATTGGGTGTCGACGGCGAAAAAAATATTATAATAAAGATAATTGACCCGCGTGACCAGGATACAACAAATAACACGCTTCTTCATCACCTGCGCGTTTATACTCCCGCGTCTTCGGTAAGGATCAGCGAGATAATGTACTCGCCCGTAAACGGAATGCCCGAGTGGGTGGAGCTACACAACACATCTGCAGTAACTGTGGATCTTGCCGGATGGAAGATATCTGACCTCGTAACCACGCCGGCATCGGTAACCTTGCCAGCCGGGCTTAAGATAAATCCCGGCGGTTATCTTGTCATCGCGGACGACAGTATCATTACAAAATACTTCCGCGATAACAACTATCAGCTTTATATCGCTAATCTTCCGCCGTTAAATAATGATTATGACGGAGTATTCCTGCGGGATAACTTCGGGCGCGGTATCGATACAGTTATATATAACACATCGTCAGGGGGTAAGAACGGCTCCTCGCTCGAGCGGATAAATTCTGCTATATATTCTTCATCTGCCAATTTCAGGGAATGCGTGTATTGGGAAAAAGGGACCCCGGGAAGGATCAACAGCGTTACGCCTAAACAGAAAGATGTTGAAGTAAAATCAATATCACTGAATCCGGAGTATCCTGATGTAAATACTTCTGTGAGTCTTAGCATTAAATTAAAAGAAAACGGAATTCAGTCTTCAGGTGCGGTAACCCTGAAAATATATATTGATTCCTTATCAGCCGGAAAACTGCTTGACTCCTTGGTTTTTATTAGCCCCGCGCAGAATGACTCAATAATTCTGTTTACAAGGTCATTTAATTTCAGCGGTTCTTTTACCGCGATCGTTACTGCGGACGCCGGGTCCGATGACGATACGTACAACAACACACTCCATAAATTGTTTATGGCCGGTTTTTCACAAAGAAGCCTTGTGATAAGCGAAGTGATGCATACTCCGTCCGCTCCCGAAAAAGAATGGATAGAAATTTATAATCCCACAGATAAACCGGCAGACATAAGAAATTGGACGCTTGATAACATTACGCTTTCCGATTCCGCTTTTTTAATTCCGTCAAAAAGTTTTTACGTCGTTACTTCAGACACAGGTTTAGCGCAAAAATACGGGCGGAATATCAAGGCTATCAAAGCCGGTGTTTCCGGATTAACGCCGGGGGAAATGATCCTGCTTAAGGACAATCGCGGCGCCGTTATAGATACTTTTAACATTACACCGGCGCCTTTATATTATAATCATCATTCTGTTGAGCGGAACCTGAATGCCGGACTCCCCGACCTTGTTCATCCTTCCGTTGATTTAATGAAAGCCACACCCGGTACAGCTAACTCGATCGACAATATTAAAAAAGTCAGCGCCGGAATAGTTGTAAATGAAATAATGTTCGACACGGAAGCAAGCACACCCGAATATATCGAAATGTATAACTTTTCCCCGGACACAATTAATCCGTCACACATAAATGTGCAGATAAATAGCAACACTCCGGTTCCTCTGAGTCCGGTAAACAAAATATTACCACCGGGCGGATACTATGTGGTTGCGTCCGACAGTTCCTTATATACAGTGTTCAGCAGTCTTTCGGGTGATTCAGCGGTTTATATCCCCGCAGGCGGACTGTCGCTATCCAACGGCGGCGCGTCATTAAGATTAAGCAATATATACGGGGAACAGCTTGACTCGCTGTTCTATTTGCCGAAGTGGTACGGTAAAAATTCGGCTTCAACAAGGAACAGAGCAGTCGAGAAGATCAATCCGGCCCTCAACGGAAACGACGCGATGAACTGGTCGGGTAGCGCTGATCCACAGGGGGGCACACCGGGCAGGGCCAACAGTATGTATGCCGTCTTAACGCCGTCTTCCTCGTCTCTTTCCGTAAGCCCGAACCCGTTTTCGCCGGATGATGACGGATATGAAGATTATACAATCATATCATATAATCTGGCAAACAATTCCAACCTGATAACAATTAAAATATTTGATGGTTCAGGGCGCGAAATGCGTACACTTGCGGACAATTATCCGTCGTCAGCCTCTGGAGACATTGCATTCGACGGACGTGATTCCGGAGGCAGGCCGCTGCCGCTTGGTATTTACATTATTTATCTCGAAGCGCACGGCACACAAAGTGGTTTTGTACAGAAGCTGAAAACCGTGGTTGTATCTGCAAGAAAACTTTAATATCTTAGTTCATTATTTATCAGGAGTGTTGGTAAATCTGCCGGCAATATTTTATCAACATAAAAGAAAGTTATACTATGGATGAATTTATGAGAGCAACAATCGATGAAGCCCGCCAGGGACTGGCAGAGGGCGGCATACCAATCGGTTCGGTTATTGTTCACAGCGGGAAAATCATTGGGCGCGGGCACAACCGCCGTGTCCAGAAAGGGAGCGCGATTCTACACGGTGAAATGGACGCTTTTGAAAATGCCGGAAGGCAGCCCGCGAAAGTATACCGTGAATGCACGTTATACACCACACTCTCTCCCTGCTCAATGTGTACAGGCGCGATACTGCTTTACGGAATAAAGAAAGTTATAGTTGGCGAAAACAAAACCTTTATGGGTGAAGAAGAATTATTGAGATCTCGCGGAGTTGAAGTAACAGTTCTTCAGGATCCGGAATGCATCAGCCTGATGGAAAACTTCATCGCCGACAAACCCGTATTATGGAACGAAGATATCGGAGAATAAACCGTAAACCGGAATAGCATTCCGGCCGGCGCAGTATAATCGACAGACCGTAAACCGGAATAGCATTCCGGCCGGCGCAGTATAATCGACAGATCGTAAACCGGAATAGTATTCCGGGCGGTTTTGTTTAATCGATAA
>CAIMOS010000089.1 GCA_903843135.1 uncultured Ignavibacteriales bacterium
AACAGATTAATGCGTGGGACGCCATTACTACCTTCAAAGGCACATCAAATGACGCAGGCCGGGACACTTCATTCACGATCGAAATGAAAATCGATCTCGGAGTAATTGGTTATGACGTAGCAAAAGCCGAGGGCGATGTTGTTTGCCTGAACTTCAGTATATGGGATTGCGACTATCTCTTCGAAGGAAATCCCGCTATAATCAATTCAACCAGGACCTGGTGGCAGGCGCCCTGGGGTAACGCGAATATCATCAACGTTGCAAGGATTTTCGCCCGTCCTGATGTAACTGTAAATACAACAACTCTCCCGACTATCAGGCCGGAAGTTATTGTTCCGAACGGCGCTGCTTATGCTAACCCAAACATCGACGGAAAACTTTATGAAGAAGTTTGGTCAAAAGCCCAGACTTTCAATATCAAATTTGATGATGCTGCTCTCCGTTCAACATATCCCGGTGCAGGGAAAGTTATGAGCGGCCAGTTTCAGCCGGAACTAAACGGAAACCCAAGGCCTCCGGTACTTGATGCGAATCTCGGAACATTCAAAATGTACTTCAAAGATAATTTCCTTTATCTCGGCGCGACGGTTGCAGACCAGCTCGTACAGGGTACAGAAAATTATGACAAGAACGACGGTATCGGATTTATTATTGGCAAACGCGATGCGATAAATGAAGAAAACAATTTCGATTTCAAGGTTCTCAGAGTTAGCTTCGGCGCAACAGGCGCTGCCGCTGCATATGACTACCTCCCGAATTTAGTTGATTCATCAGGTGGACTTTGGGCGGCTGCATTAAAAGGCGCCACAACAGTTAACGTTAACAGTGATGTTGACAGCGGTTACAGCGTTGAAATGAAAGTTGACCTTACCAAATTAGGATATCCCGCAAACTTAGGAGATAAGTTCTTGTTTATGGGCGCGGTCTTATATGATGGTGATTCATTCGATGATACGCTCAACAATTACGGCACACGCGCCTGGTGGTTCCGTGAGAACGCCGGCGGCCCGGCCTGCGCCTGGATGTATATGGATGCAAACACTCCTGTCGGAGTGAATGATGAAGTATCTTCACTCGAACCGGAATCATTTGTTTTATACGGAAACTATCCGAATCCTTTCAATCCTTCAACAAAGATACGTTATGCTGTTCCGGCTTCAGGCGAAGTGCAGGTAACAGTTTACAATTCGATGGGTGAAGAAGTAAGAGTGATGAAACAGACAGTTTCTGCCGCAGGAACATACGATCAGATGCTGCAGGCTGAAGGTCTTTCTTCCGGAGTTTATTATTACAGCATTAAGTTTGTTGATAATGTAGGCCAGAAGATTAGCAACCTCAGCGGCAAGATGATTTACCTCAAGTAAATATACAACCGGCCGGAGTAGATACTTAGTGAATTAAGTAATACATATAACCCGATACCTCAATTTTTTGCTCCGGCCGGGTTTTTTTCTTAAATATTTAATTCTATTATTTCTATCCGTTTAAAGGAGTTCCGGATGAAGAACCGCTACGAGTTGTTAACTAAAGCGCTTTGTAATTTTACATTCCTGTTTTTACTTTTAATTATTTTCGCTGTTCCGGCCTACGGACAGTCCGCCGGCAAACTTTCCGGCAGGGTTATCGAAGAAGGCGTAGGACCGCTTATCGGTGCGAATATTATTGTTGTAGAAACAAAGCAGGGCGCGTCCACTGATGCTGACGGTTATTATGCCATACTCAATATGCGACCCGGTGTCTATACTGTCCGCATTGGTTACATTGGTTACCTCACAAAAATTATTGAAAAAGTCAGAATAACATCTGACCAGACTAAAACTCTGAATGCAGAACTGACCCCTCAGACAGTTCAGGGGCAGGAAGTGATAATAACCGCAAAGAAACCATTGGTCGAATTCAATCAGACGAGTTCGGTCTCTTCCATCAACAAGGATGAAATTAAAAATTTACCGCTTCAAAGCTTAAATGATATAGTTAATCTCCAGGCGGGTGTAATCGACGGCCATTTCAGGGGCGGAAGAATCGGAGAAGTTCAGTACCAGGTTGACGGAGTGACAGTTAATAATCCTTTCAATAATACATCTTCTCTCGAACTTGATCGTTCTGTACTTGAAGAAGTGCAGGTTATAAGCGGTACATTCGACGCAAAATACGGGCAGGCTATGTCCGGCGTTGTAAATGCAGTGCTTAAATCAGGAGGCGACAAGTTCGAATGGTCGGGCGAACTATTTTCAGGTGACTACTTTACGACGGACACAAAACGATATCCGCGAAACAACAATTTTAATCCGCTCGGAATCCGGAACATACAGCTTACATTAAGCGGGCCGACGGGATTACCTCAGACAACTTTCCTTGTAAGCGGAAGGCATTACGCAAATTCAGGATATTTATTCGGCGAAAGAAGATTCCTTCCTTCCGATAAAAGCGATTTCGAAAACAAGATTTTCAACGGGACAGGCGACGGGAAAATAGTCCCTATGTCCACAACTTATGAATACAACGGGCAGGGAAAAATCACAAACAGAAGTATTGAAGACATTGAACTCAGCTACCAGGCAAGTTATAACCGGGCTGAGAGATATTATTACAGTCACGGGCTAAGATTCAACCCGGACGGCGCAAGTCCAAAAAATACGGCGTCACTGACCCACGGGCTAAACTTTACGCACACTCTTTCACCGGAATTGTTCTACAGGATAAATCTCAGGCAGAATTTTTTCTCATATACAGATTATTATTACGAGAGTGTTTATGATCCGCGTTATCTTGAAGCAGGGACATTCCTGGGCGACGCGAATTATGAAGACGGCGCGACAGTTCAGGGAATCGACCTGAGCAGATACAAACAGGAAACCGATTCCTATATTGCGAAAGCCGAACTTACCTGGCAGATAACACGCAGGGATCTGTTTGAGGCGGGAACCGAATTCCAGTATTCCCGTATCTCATTCGGCGCACCGGGATTTTTTGTAACCACGACCATTGACGGCAAACAGGTAACGCTTCCCAGAGATAACTGGCCAAGACTACCCGGTTATAAGAATTACCACCCCAGGCAGTTTGCAGCGTATGTACAGGACAGAGTGGAGATGGGCGATCTAATAGTCAGAGCAGGGCTCCGGTACGAACTGTTTGACGCCAGAAGTTTTCTTCCCGGTGACCTGCAAAATCCGGCCAATACAATAGCCGGCGCTGCCGTAGTTCCTAATAAACGCACGACGAATAAAGTCGCCATCGCACCCCGTTTAGGATTAAGTTTCCCGATCACCTCCACTGCAGCTGTTTACTTTTCATACGGGCACTTCTACCAGTTGCCCGGACTCGGCTTATTATATGATAATGCCGATTATACATTGCTCGATCAATTGCAGGCAGGCGGCGTAAGTTACGGTGTAATGGGTAATCCTGATCTCAATCCCGAAAAGACAGTGCAATATGAGTTCGGTGTTAAGCAGTCCTTCGGAGATATTCTTGGAACCGAGATGACATTCTTTTATAAAGATATCAGGGATCTGCTCGGTGTTGAGTTTGTCGGAACTTATACAGCGGCGGAATACGCAAGGTTTACAAATGTTGATTTTGGAAGCGTCTACGGCGTGACCATAGCTCTTTCACAGAGAGACTTCGGAAATATCTCATCGTCCCTCGATTACACATTGCAGTTTGCGAAAGGTAATTCCAGCGATCCGCGCGAGTCGGCGTCAAGGGCAGCCTCCGGGAAAGATCCGCGGCCGCGCTATATACCCTTCGGATGGGACCAAAGACACACTCTCAACGCCACTCTGGTTTATTTTGCACCACAGGATTACTCACTAAGCGCGATTTTCCGCTTTGGAAGCGGTCAGCCCTACACGCCGGAGATAGGCGCGGGATTCGGGGCAGATCTCGAAACAAATTCCGGCGTTAAGAATTCCTTTGCGTTGCTTGATCTGAGAGGGGAGAAATTCTTTGATTACGATTTTATTAATTTCAGCATCTTCCTGCGTGCATTTAACGTATTGGGTACGAATTTTGTGAACGGATTTGTATTTAATAATACAGGCAGTGCGGATTATTCACTTAATCCGGCAGCCAGCAGAGCCACATTAAGTGATCCTTCCAGGTTCTACGCACCAAGAAGATTTGAAATCGGTATTTCATTCAGAAGTTTGTAAGAGGAATTACAATGTTAACAATTAAAAGACTGCATATAATATTATTGGCGTTAATTATTGCCTCAGGTAGTCCTCTTAGCTTAATCAAGGCACAGGGAATAGTTGTCGCAGATTCTCTCCGCGGCAGGATTGATGCAGAGCGCCAGGGACTGCACGATGCGAATAAGATCAGAACGATGTTTTATAACTACGGTATGGTCGGCGACTATCCTCCCGATCCGGGAAGGGTTGACTACAGTATTTTCCATTCGGTGGAAGTTCCAAAAGGAAGCGGTGAAAATTACAGCGACGGCACAACTCCTTTTGTACTTGCAAAGGTAATGCAAAACACCGGAGTTCCGGCTTACATAATGGAGACAGGATATCGCGAAAGACAGGGAGTCAGTCCGATTACCAGCAAAACAATGCGTTTCGAACCAAGACCGGGATATTTTCAGAATAATGCCGACATAAACAAATCACGTTCCATTGCGATGAGCAATGATTCGCGCACCTGGCCCGACAAATGGATCGACAAAATTGATGATGCTGACGACCCGGGTTGGAGCAACTGGTGGAACGGATATTTCGGTAAAGAACCGAAAGCTGACCAGGAAAGTTTTGCCGTATATGATGATAATTTTTACGATGCCTGGAGTTACTATCCCGACAGCCGCGATAATACCCGGAGGGGACTGGGCCTCAAGGTTGAACAGCGCGGTTTTCAATGGGCTAATCCACAGGCTGCATTCGTGATCTTCTTCCATTACGACATTACGAATGAGTCAACAACTAAGTATGATAATAATATTTTGTTTGGTTTATATATGGATTCCGGAGTCGGTGGTTCAGGTATCGGTCTCGATGGCGTTTATGAATCAGATGATGATAATGCATTTTTTGAAGAATCCGCGGAAATTAACCTTGTTTATACCTGGGACAAGAACAACCGGGGAGTGCAGGGAACGACCGGTTATTTAGGTTACTCATATCTTGAAACCCCTGGCAATCCGTACGACGTTAAAGACAATGATCTTGACGGTATTACAAATGAAAAGCGTGACGGCGGCGAAGGTATTAAAATCGAAGGACGTGAGAATATTAAAAATTACGTACTCGCTAACTACGATTATGAAAAATTCAAGACCAGCGCCGGACTTATTGAAGACAGGCCGGCTTATGTACGAGGCACCTGGTTTACAGGTGATGAAGACCTTGACTGGAACCCTGAGTTCGATGATACCGGCGCCGACGGAGTTTTTGGAACAAATGATACGGGTGAACGTGATAACAGACCAACTTCCGGAGAACCAAATTTCGATAAAGTAGATATTGATGAATCAGACCAGATCGGGCTTACTGGATTCAAGATGAACAGAATTGTTGCCGGCGCAGGTTCTCCCGTCACTGCCGTTGATAATATTGTTTTCTTTGATGACGGTAAAGACTGGCCAAAACGTCTTTACAATATCTTCACGAATCCTGACAGCGCATTTGATATGCCGCTGGTACTTAACTACAATATTGGTTTCCTCTTTGCCTCGGGACCTTTCATTCTTGACGCGGGAAAAAAAGAAAGATTCAGTCTTGCGCTTGGTTTTGGCCAGGACTTAAGAAGATTAAGAACAACTACCAAGGTAGTAGAACAGATTTACGAAGCAAATTATCTTTTTGCTGTTCCGCCTCCTCTTCCGACAGTGAATGCCTTTGCGGGTGATGGTTATGTTACACTTACCTGGAATGACGCGGCAGAAAGGACCTATGATCCGATAACAAGCAAGAACGATTTTGAGGGTTACAAAATTTACCGTAGCACCGATCCCACATTCCTTGACCCGATCGGCCCCGGCAGTTCGGAAGTAATCGGAAACGGTAAACCGCTTGCGCAGTATGACCTTATAAATGAACACGAAGGGTTCACTGAAACAATCGTTGAGCAGACTGCGTATTTCCTGGGGTCAAACACAGGACTTGTACATACTTATAAAGATACTACCGTTAAAAACGGCCAGAGATATTTTTATGCTGTGTGCGCGTATGATCACGGAGTGGATTCTATACAGATTTATCCTTCGGAAAATGCGATAACGGTTAGCCAGACTCTGCGCGGCGGGCTTATTCTTCCGAAGAATGTCGCGGTTGTTTATCCTAATCCTGCTTCCCCGGGATATGTACCTGCCGAAGCAACTGCAGCCACCCAGATAGCCGGTGACGGATCAGGTACTGTGAGTGTAAAAGTTCTCAATCCTGCACTGGTTCCGGATAATCACGTTTTTAATGTTACTTTTTCCAATAGCAGGGACAGTGTCAGAGCGCAGTATTATTCTCTTATAGACGTCACAGCAGGCGATACGTTGTTTGTATTTGGTAAAGATATGGGCGGCGGACTTACAGGCCCGGTGGCTTCAGGTTTATTGCCGATCGTAACCACTCCGTCGACTGTTGTTATCGATTCCGCGGGATCGAAGTTCAACACAATTGCGGCAACCAATGTAAAATATAAAGCCAGGTATTCCCAATCTCTTCCGATTGCACAAAGGAGGCCCGGATTTCCGGATGATATTAAAATTGTATTTAGTAACAGTATAGTAGATACTTCCGTCGCTTACTTCGGTGCAACAATGAAAGCGAAACCGGTTAAGTTCAATGTTTATGCTGTAACAGATACCGGGGACCTTAAACTTAAGTTCCGTTTTTACAGCCTTAATGAAAATGCGGACAATTTCAGTGAACCTAAGCAGTATATAGAAGTTATGACTGCTGCCAATTCGGCCCCGACAACCCTTAAAGCGACATGGAAAATAGAATATGATACTGTAAGTATGGCGGGCGTGACAGTTGTTCCACCTGCGGCAGGAGATATTTATACTTTGAAGGTGCGTGATCCCCTTTCATCAATCGATAAATTTTCTTTTACGACAAAGGCCCAGTATGTCGATGAGAGCCTTGCGGCCGAACAGTTTAAGCAGGGGCCGTATGTTGTACCCAACCCGTATGTCGGAGCGGCGAGTTTTGAACCGCAAAGATTCGCGGTTTCGGGAAGAGGGGAGCGGAAAATTGAATTCAGGAATATACCGTCAGGAGCGACAATCAGGATTTTTACGCTTTCAGGTGAACTGGTTGAAACTCTGCGGCACGACGGAACAGCAACCAGCAGCGCGGTTTCATGGAATCTTCGCAACAGCGATAACCTTGAAGTCGCTCCCGGTCTTTACATCTATCATGTGGATGCAAGTAAGACGGGTGAATTCATCGGCAAATTCGCAATTATAAAGTAACGGTGAAGAAATGAAAACATTAAACATTAAAACAGCTTTATTGGCATTATTAATCGCCGGTTACTCATTTTCACAAAATAAAACCGGTACAACCATCGGCCAGTTTCTAAAGATTGAGCCAAGCGCGCGAATTGCCGCTATGGGAAACGCGGGAACGTCAGTCAGCGGTGAAGCCTCAGCAGTTTTCTTCAATCCTGCAGGGATCGGAAGACTTACGGGAACTGATATGCAGTTTTCGTATAACGAATGGCTTGCAGATATAATGTATAGTTTTGCCGTTGTTTCGGTGAATTTCGGAGATGCCGGCACTGCCGCACTGCAAATGACATCTCTTAACTCCGGCGAAATAGATGTAACGACAGTTGAACAGCCCCGCGGTACAGGAGAGCGGTTCACCGTAACAAATTTTGCTTTGGGAGTCAGTTACGGAGTGATGCTGACTGACAGAGTGAGCGTAGGAGCGACGATCAACTATATTAACGAGTCAATCTGGCACAGCAGCCTTTCAACATTCGGTCTGAATTTCGGCGTGCAGTATGAAATTTACGAGAACGGCCCCAGGTTTGGAGCGAGCGTTTCTAACTTTGGCCCATCGGCAAAATACAACGGCAGGGACCTTTATTTAGATTATGATTTCGACCCGCTGAAATATGGTGACAATGATAAAATCCCGGCAGAACTAAGAACGGATGAATTTTCATTGCCAACCACATTCAGGGCAGGCGTGGTGCTTCCATTCCGGTTCACCGAAGATTATTCAATAATGTTCAGCGCCGACGCGCTTCATCCGAATGATAATGAGGAGAGCATTAATCTCGGCGCTGAAGTTGGGATCCTGAAAGTGCTCTTCCTCAGGGGCGGATACAGAAACCTGTATCTTCCGGATGCTGAGGGAGGCCTTACTCTCGGCGGCGGTATAAACCTTAATGTACTAAGCAGTTACAATCTGCGTTTCGATTATGCCTGGTCTGATTACGGCAGGCTTAATAATACACACAGAGTCTCCGTAGCAGTTAACTTATAAAAGGAAGGAATAGTATTGAAAACCAAGATTCTGCGGAGCGCGATATTTATTACCGTGATAGCCGGAGCGCTGATTATTCAAGCGTGTTCTAACCGTGAGGTTCAGAAACCTGTTGCGGTTCCGGTGTTAACGCAGGAACAGTTCCTGGATACACTTCAATATTATTCTTTTTTATTCTTCACGAATGAGATTAACGAATCAACCGGAATAGTTAAGGACCGTACACCGGACTGGTCTGCTTGTTCGATCGCGGCCACGGGATTTGGAGTGGCCTCTTGGATAGTAGGCGTTGAAAGGGGCTGGATCACACGTGAGCAGGGAATTAAATATGTTAAAACTCTTGTTAAGTTTCTTGAGGAATCCGATCAGCGCGGTGATACTAATTCTACCGGCTACAAAGGTTTTTACTATCATTTTCTTGATATGCAGACCGGGCGACGTACCTGGCAGTGTGAACTTTCATCTATCGATACCGGATTACTGATTGCGGGACTGATCACCGCGCGGGAATATTTTGACGGGGACACCCCGGATGAATCCTACATCAGGAATACTATTGATTTTCTTATCCGGCGCATTGAATGGGACTGGATGATTGTAGATAAAAAAGATGCTAAAAGTCCCGAACATATCGGGGCGATTTCAATGGGATGGCATCCCGTCAAAAAAAGTTTCCACGATATGGGATGGACCGGGTACAATGAAGCATTAGTATTGTACGTAATGGCTGCCGGCGGAAATTTTAATAATGCCGAATCAGCCTATGATAAATGGCACAAAACATACGAATGGAAAGAACCTTATCCGGGCTTATATCACGCAATCTTTCCGCCCTTATTCGGGCACCAGTACTCGCATATGTTCATTGATACTCGCGGGCTTTATGACACACAGATGTCACAGAAAAAAATTGATTACTTTGAGAATTCACGACGCGCAGTATTAACTCAGCAGAAATATGCGATAGAAAATCCTTCCCGGTGGACCGGGTATGATTCGCTAACCTGGGGGTTCACTGCATCAGACGGGCCGGGAGATGATTACGATGGTAATGGTTTGGACTTTCTTGGATATGCCGGCCGCGGTTCGAGCGGTAAAGGAGATGTTTTTTTTGATGACGGTACAATTGCTCCGACGGCTGCCGGAGGCTCAATTCCATTTGCCCCGGAAGTTTGTATTCCAACCCTGTACAATATATATCAGAAATACGGACCGGATGGATTGTGGGGTAAATACGGACTTAAGGATGCGTTTAATCCCACAGTAAAATGGTTCGGCCCCGATTATCTGGGTATTGACCAGGGACCGATTGTAATTATGATTGAGAACTACAGATCGGGATTGATCTGGAAATATTTTATGAAAAATAAATCAGTCCAGGCCGGACTGAAAAGACTTGGATTCAGAAAAGGATAATGTCATTGAACTCTAATACAATCGGAATAATCCTTTCTTTTTTTTTGTTTACAACTATAACCCTGAATGCACAGGCCAGAATATTAGATTCTTTCGAAACAACGAACGGTTGGGAGATATTCAAGTCCGACGGCGTCGAACTTAAGATATCTAATGCAGAAGGATTCAAGGGGAAAGCGCTAAAATTTGAATATAACTTCACTACCGGCGCCGGATACTGCGGTATTCAGAAACAAATCCCTTTAGACCTGAGCGGTAATTTCCGTTTCTCATATTTCCTTCGTGCCGAAAGCCCTTCAAATAATCTCGAATTTAAGCTTCTCGATGCAGGCGGTGAGAGCGTCTGGTGGAACAATAAGCGCAATTACGAGTTTCCGAAGACCTGGCAAAAAAATAACATAAAGCGCCGCAATATCGAATTTGCCTGGGGCCCGGTTCAGGACAAAACTCTGCGGAAGATCGACCGCCTTGAATTCACAGTTGCTTCTTTTGTCGGAGGCAAAGGAACACTTTATATAGATGAACTTACCTGGGAAGAACTTCCGCTTGTACCCGATTTAACGATCAAGCCTGAAATTAAAGTAACTTCAAATCAGACTGATGCAAAAAATTTATTTGACGGCAGCGCACAGACATTCTGGCGCCCTGCAGATTTAAAGCCGGTTGAAATTCTGTTCGACTTTAAGCAATTACGTGAGTATGGCGCAGTAACAGTTCAATGGGGGGAGAACTCGCCTGAAAAAATCGAAATCAGCATATCTGACGACGGTAAAGATTTTGTCCCGGTCGCCTCTGTGAAAGATATTCTTTTTTCAAAATCGTCTTTTTATCTTCCTGAGACTGAATCCCGTTTCGTGAAATTGAGAATCACGCAGGCATTTGAGCGGCCCGTTAGCATAAGAGAAATATCATTTCCCGGCGCTGAATACAGCCTTACAAAAAACAGTTTTATCGGTAATGTAGCCAAAGATAATCCTCGGGGACTCTTTCCCAGGTATTTCTATGATGAAAAGTCATACTGGACTATCATCGGAGTTGATTCCGACGAAAAGGAAGCGATGATAAATGAAGACGGAATGATTGAGGTTGATAAGCAGAGTTTTTCCCTTGAACCATTTCTTGAGTACGACGGTACATTATTCTCCTGGGCCAACTCCGAAAATGAACAGGGGCTTCTTGACAAATTTCTGCCGGTACCGTTTGTAAAAAGAAAAACCGGTCGAACCGAACTGACCGTTCAGAGTTTCGCAGACGGTAAGGCGAATGAGAATTCCGTATTATTCGTAAAGTATGAAGTAAAAAATACCTCTGATAAGATATTGAACGGCAGATTCCATATTGCGTTGAGGCCTTACCAGGTAAATCCCCCTTATCAGTTTCTTAATCTGAGCGGCGGCAGCAGTAAAGTAAACAAAATTGAAAAAACTCAATCAGGCCTCACTGTTGGGAGCAAAGCAGTCTATCCGTTCTTCAAAGATTATACTTTAAGCCTCTCTCAATTTACCCAGGGTGAAATTCTTCTGCAGCTATCACAAGGAAAACTTATTCCGCGTAATGAAATCACTGACCCGGTTGAACTTGCGTCCGGTTTGCTAACGACCCGGATTACCCTCGCACCCGGTGAGAGTAAAGTGTTTGTGATTGCAGTTCCTTTCTATGCGGAAATGAGTGAAACTGACCGGAAGAATTTTACTTCTGATCCTGTGAATGAGTATGGTAATAAACTGGAATCGGTTGCGGAGGGATGGAGATCGAAATTAAACCGTGTTAAATTTGATGTGCCTTCGGAATTGCAAGATATCGTAAATACAGTCCGTTCGAACATTGGATATATACTGATCAACAAAGACAGGAACGGGATTCAGCCCGGTTCCAGGTCGTATGAAAGATCCTGGATAAGGGACGGAAGCCTCACTTCGTCGGCGATGATGAAAATGGGCTATACTGACGAGATAAAAGAATATATCCGGTGGTATGCTTCTCATCAGTTCCCGAACGGTAAAGTGCCGTGCGTGGTTGATAAAAGAGGCCCGGATCCGGTTCCTGAACACGACAGCCACGGGGAATTTATTTTCCTCGTGAAGAACTATTTCAATTTTACGAAGGATACGCTTTTTCTGAAGGAGATGTATCCGAATGTTAAGAGGGCAGTAGACTATATGAACAGCCTTATTGCCGAACGCTCGACAGACCATTTCCGGTTTGGGAACGACAGCGTGCGGGCTTATTACGGTATTCTGACGGAGTCTATCTCTCACGAAGGATACTCAGACAAACCAAGGCATTCATACTGGGACAACTTCTTTGCAATGAAAGGTTTTGACGATGCAGTTAGCATTGCTCAGATAGCCGGGAGGAAGGAGGACTTGCCTTACCTGACAAATACACGGGATAAATTCGAAAAGGATCTTTATAACTCGATCGATCTTGCCGTTAAAACCAGAAAAATTAATTACCTGCCGGGCTGCGTCGAATTGGGGGATTTTGATGCGACATCAACTACTATTGCCTTATATCCTGCCGGGCAACAGGAGAAACTGCCGAAAGTACTTCTGAAAAACACTTTCGAGAAGTACTGGGATTTCTTCGAGTCCAGAAAGAACGGTAAATTGAGCTGGATTAATTACACGCCTTACGAAAACCGTTTGATCGGGTCATACATACTGCTTGGAGAAGCTGACCGTGCTTATGAATTGATTAATTATTTTATGAGCAACCGCAGGCCTAAAGGATGGAACCATTGGGCAGAGGTGGTCTGGAGCGATCCGCGCCTGCCGCGCTTTATAGGCGATATGCCGCATACGTGGTGCGGTTCTGATTTTATTAATTCCGCGCGGATGTTGTTTGCATATGAAAATGAATATAAGTCGCAGCTTGTCCTTTGTGCCGGTATTAAACCGGAGATGCTGGAAAAAAACAACCTTCAGATAGAAAATCTTCCTACTCATTATGGGGACATCTCATATTCACTGATCAGGAAAGAAGGGAAGCTTAAGATTAAATTATGGGGTAACAGTTTTGCAATACCTTCAGGAGGTATTAAAATTGCTTTCACGGCTGATGCCTTGGCAGAAAAAACACTTATAAGTGACGATAAAGTTAAATATGAAGACGGCGGATTGCTGCTGAATCATTTCCCGGCAGAATTTGAAGTCGATATTAAATAGCGAAGAAATTTTGTCAGATATACTAATTTGAATACTACTAATTTATTTTTATTCAGGCTAAATGAATTTTAAGATCGAGAATAAAAACTTTTATAAGGACGGAAAGCCCTACTTTTTAATTTCCGGAGAAATCCACTATTTCCGTGTAAATCCGAGACTTTGGAAAAAGCATCTTGAGTTGTTAAAGTCGTCCGGTGCAAATACCGCCTCAACATATATTCCCTGGGACTGGCACGAATACGATGAGGGTAAATTTGATTTTACTGGCGTCACTCATCCTGCCAGGAATCTTATTAAGTTTATGGAATTGTGTAAAACGGTTGGACTGGATTTGATCGTTAAACCGGGTCCATACATCCTTGCTGAGTATGACAATCAGGGATTGCCGATGTGGCTGCCTGAAAAGCTAAGTAAAAATGCTTTTGCTCTGGATGAATGTGGAAATATCATTTCCCGCGACCTTGTTTCGTACCTTTCAGATGAATATATGGGCTACACCTACAAATGGTTTGATAAAATTATGCCCATAATTTCAGCATATCAGGATAGCAGCGGCGGACCTATTATAATGATGCAGATATGCAACGAGGTTGGTGTTTTTCAATGGCTTTCAGGGAGGGTCGATTATAATCCTAATGTAATTTCTCTCTTCCTTGATTATATAAAGCAAAAGTATCAGACTATTGAAGCATTGAATACGGTTTATACCACTGAGTATGCAGCGTTCAATGAGTATGAAGTTCCGACGGGGATGATCAAAACAAAACAGCAGTACTGCGCTTATTTCGATTTTCACTTGTTCTTCCGCTACTATTATAATCTCTACATTTCCACACTGAAGGAAAAAATCAAAAGTTACAGCATTAATGTCACCTTCACTCATAATATTCCGGGCTGGATTTACGGACAGGCATCTGAACTTCCTATGCTGATCAGCACTTATTCGGAAATATTTAAAAATAATCCGGATATCATATTCGGGTTGGACCATATTCCGGAATTTGTTTCTTTCAGGAACGCACACTCTGACCTGGCCTGCAATAAGATACTTGAGGCTTATCAGCAGGATGCGCCCGTATGGGCTGCAGAGTTTCAGTCGGGGTCAAGGGAACATCACGTAAGAGCATATCCGGAAGATCTTGAAACATTTTATTTTGCTTCAGTAGCCCACGGTATGCGCGGGTTCAATTATTATATGTTCTCGCAGGGAATCAATCCGG
>CAIMOS010000090.1 GCA_903843135.1 uncultured Ignavibacteriales bacterium
AAATTAAACCGGGAAGAGTTATGAGTGCCAAAAATAGCATCTCCGGGATAAATTTTAGCAAAAACTTTGCGCCTCTGCGTCTTTGCGAGAGGAATTTCTCGCAAAGCCGCAAAGCCGCAGTAAGAATGCAATATTATCTGCTCCTAAACCTGTTTGTGAATTCATTTTGCATACATATTTCGTTAAAATTTCGGTAAATTAAAAGGCTAAATAATAATAAAATCGCTATGGAAAAATTCGCATTATCTAACCCGCTTACTCTATTCCTGAACAAATCCCGCGAGGAATTTGACAGGGAATCCTTAATAAAAGTCATTGAACAAAAACAGATTGAAAGAATCACATTTCATTATACCGGGCTTGACGGTAAAATCAAGGAATTAAAGATCCCTATCGCCAACAGATCTCAGGCAGAAAGGGTACTCGCTGACGGTGAGCGAGTGGACGGATCCTCGTTATTCAAAGGAATGATAGATGTGGCTGTCTCTGACCTTTACGTGGTACCAATATATAAGACAGCGTTTATCAATCCCTTTGATGACAGAAGCCTGAATTTTGTATGCAGGTATATCAATCATAAAGGGGAGTATGCCCCTTATGCTCTTGATAATATTCTCCTGAATGCAACCAAACTTTTTGAAAAAAATACCGGATATGAATTATACGCGCTTGGCGAACTTGAGTTCTTTTTGCTTAGCGAAGCCGACGGAGTGCTTTTCCCCGCAACAAAGCAGAGGGGATATCATTCTTCAGCGCCGTTCCTAAAAACAGGAGCGATTCTTGATGAAATGGTCCGGTATCTTACACAAATAACGGGTACAATCAAATACGCACACAGCGAAGTCGGCTCCGTTGAGAAAGTCCGCAGCGATATTGAAGAGTTAAGAAATAAACGTGCTGAACAGCTTGAAATTGAATTTTTACCTGCCCCTGCTGCCGATGCCGCCGATAATCTCGTTCTTGCGCGCTGGCTGATCAGGAATGTTGCTTATAAAAATAAATGCGTCGCAACTTTTACCCCCAAACTTGAAGAAGGTATCGCGGGGAACGGAATGCATATTCATATGGAACTCCGGAAGAACGGAAAGAATATTATGACCAGCGGCGGTAAACTTTCCGTTGACGCCAGGAAACTTATCGGAGGCCTGTGCCAGTATGCAGACACGCTTACAGCTTTTGGCAATTCAGTTTCATCCGCTTATCTGCGCCTTGTTCCGAACCAGGAAGCCCCGACCAGGATTTGCTGGAGCGATATGAACCGCAGTGCGATGATCAGGGTGCCTCTTGGCTGGGCGGATATTGATAATCTCGCTTCGAGAATTAACCCGCAGCAGAAGGACCTGCTGAAGTATTCTGATAACAGGCAGACAGTAGAATTACGCAGCCCTGACGGATCAGCAAATGTCCATTTGTTGCTCGCAGGTATTGTTATGGCTGCAGAGTGGGGGCTGGCGCACGAAGAGTCATTAAAACTGGCGGAACAGTACTACGTAACAGGGAATATTTTCCGGGACAAAGAAATATTATCAAAACTTCCGGTGCTTCCCGGCAGCTGCGTTGAATCAGCGAAGATACTTAACAGCAAACGGGAACTTTACGAGAGGGAAGATGTGTTCCCTAAAGGTGTTATTGATTACGTTGAAAAGAAGCTCACTGCTGAAGACGATGCTGATATGAATTCGTTCCTAAGCGATCTGCCTGCTGATGAGCGGCTTCTTGAAACGCGAAAAATTATGCATAAAGATATTCACAATCATTGAAATTAATTAAGAATTAAGAATTATAAATTAAAAATCTGTCTGTTGATGATGATTCCAGAGGGCAATATGAGTGCACATTTTATGACGGGCGCGGATGAATAACGCCAATCAAATTTCATTTGAGGCGCTGAACGATTTTTCCGAGATGAGTTTTTTGCTCAATCCGGCTGTTAAGATCATCGATGCTAATAAATCCGTGTTGACGACCCTTAAGATTTCCCTCTCCGCGGTCATCCATAAGGAATTCATCTCCCTTCTTCATCCCGCATCAATACTTAAAGTTGAGCACGCAATAATTAAATGCCTGAAGGAACGCGCGAAAGTTGAACTTGAGTGTAAGTTCAGGTCAGGCGACGGTAAGGATATTGACGCGCAGTGTTATTTCTCTGTATGTTCAAGCCGGAACTGCAAGGAGGACCAGGTTCTTGTAATAGCAAAAGATGTTACTGTTGACAGGCAAAAGGAGCTCGACCGGTTAAGGTTTTATAATGTGGCCCACAACACTGTTAATCCTCTTCAGATAACTGACCTCGGCGGGAAAATGATTTATGTTAATCCTGCTTTTGTAAAGATGAGCGGTTATAAAGAAGAGGAGTTATTGGGCCACGCACCTGCTGTTCTTGCCAGCGGAATGCATACAAAAAAATTCTGGGATGAAATGTGGTCAACCATTTCTGCCGGTAATGTCTGGGTAGGGGAGGTTGCCAACAGGAAAAAGGACGGAGAGATAATCTATACTCAGCTTTTGATTTCTCCTATTATGAAGGAAGAGGGAGGGCTTTTAGGTTATTTCGGAATACACCGCGATCTTACGGAAAAGAAAACGCTTGAAAGACAGCTTGTGCATACACAGAAGATGGAGAGTATCGGCACGCTTGCTGCCGGTGTTGCGCACGAGGTTGGTAACCCTCTTGCTTCAATTTCCGCCCTTGTCCAGATCATACAGAGATCCACTGAAGAAGTGTTTATCAAGGACAAGCTCGAACTTGTAAAAAAACAGATCACCAGGATATCCAAGATCATCCGGGACCTTGTCGATTTTTCGCGGCCGAGTAATTATGAACTTAAGCTTACGGATGTAAATGCGAACGTGACGGAATCGATCGAGATTGTCCGCGTAGGAAAGAAAGCGAAAGACATCGAATTTATTTCGGAACTTGACGAAGATATAGTTCCTCTTCATCTTGTCGCGGACCAGCTTCAGCAGGTATTTGTTAATATCCTGATAAATGCTGTAGACGCGATTGTAGAGATGAAGGCATCCTTAAAAACTGATTACAGGGGGAAAATTTGCGTAAAGACACAGAGAGTGAATAATAATATCCAGATTATTTTTTATGATAACGGTCCGGGAGTATCAGCGGAAAATTCAATGAAAATCTTTGAACCGTTCTTCACCACCAAAAAAGAGGGGAAAGGTACAGGCCTGGGGCTCTGGGTAAGTTACGGTATTGTCAAAAGTTTTCAGGGGGATATAAAGGTCGGCGTCTCAGAACTTGGCGGCGCTGAGTTTGTTATTCATTTCCCAATTCATCCCGTGTATTAACAGGTATAATTATGGCATATAAGATTTTAGTTGTAGATGACGAAGATATAATCAGAGATTCAATTTCCTTTATTCTTAAAAAGGAAGGGTATTTGGTTGAAGAAGCGGAGAACGGGCTTGTTGCCTACGAGAGACTGACCGAAGAATATTTCGACCTGGTTATTACCGATATTGAAATGCCCCAGATGAAGGGCATTGAACTTCTTGAGAAGGCGTCGGTTGTGGCGCCGCAGACCACATTTGTTGTTATAACTGCATACGGATCACTTGATACGGCCATAAGGGCATTGCGGTCGGGCGCGAGCGATTATATACTGAAGCCGATTGAATTTGACGAGCTGCTTTTCAAACTGAACAAGCTTTTTGACCTCAAGTCCATCATCAGTGAAAACAATCTGCTGAAGAAGGAATTGCAGAGGGATTACGACTTCTCAAGAATTATCGGCAAATCCCGCGCGATGGAAAAAGTTTTCGAGATGATCAGGATGGTGTCACAGACTGACAGCACTGTGCTTATCACCGGCAACAGCGGTACAGGCAAGGAACTTGTAGCGCGCGCCATTCACGCGAACAGCACACGCGAGAAAAAACCGTTCCTTGCGATTAACTGCGGCGCGATTTCAGAAAACCTTATCGAAAGTGAATTATTCGGCCATAAAAAAGGTGCATTCACAGGCGCGGTAACCGACAAGGAAGGATATGTTAAGGCTGCGGAAGGAGGGACCCTTTTCCTTGATGAAGTGAGCGAAATGCCCCTTCAGTTGCAGGTAAAATTATTAAGAGTTCTTCAGGAAAAAGAATTTACTCCGGTCGGAACGACATATTCAATTCCGGTCAATATCAGATTTATTGCATCCACAAACAGGAACCTAACGGAGCAGGTCGCCAAAGGCACTTTCCGTGAGGACCTATACTACAGGCTGAATGTTGTGGAGATAAATCTTCCTTCGCTCAAAAAGAGAAAAGAGGATATTCCGCTGCTCGTGGACCACTTCCTTAACAAATACCGTTCACGGATTAATAAAACCATTCTCGGTGTTCAGCCAGAAGTTCTTCGGGCGCTCTCAAATTACGATTACAAAGGGGAGATACGCGAACTTGAGAACCTGATCGAAAGAGCGGCGATCTTCGCAAAATCGGAATACCTGTCACTGGAGGATCTTCCCGATAATTTTAACCCCAATAAAGATGCGTATCCCTACGAGAAGATCGGTTCGCTGAATGAGTATATCGGAAAGATTGAGAAAGATTATATCTTAAGAGCGCTGGAACTTAATGACTATAATAAAGAAAAAGCCGCGGAAGCGCTTGAACTGGGACTTTCGACACTGTACAGGAAAATTAAAGAACTGGATATTACCATAGACTGAAGTTGTGATTAATGGTCCTGCGTTTTTCGTAATATAGAAGACATTAAATATCAAAGCCCTGCAAGAAATGAATCCCGCAGGGCTTTTTGTTTTTAATAAGAGGGGTTAAAGCTACTGCGTTAAAACAAGCTTTTTAATTTCCCGTTTATCTCCGGCTTTCAGTTCATAAAAATAAATTCCGGATGAAAGTTTTGAAGCGTTCCATTCAATCGAATGATAACCTTCCTCCTGTGTACCGTTAAAGAGTACGTCAACTGCCTGTCCCAACTGGTTGTATACCGTCAGGCAGATGTTTGTTTTTTCGGGCAGGGCGTAACTGATCATAGTGGAAGGATTAAACGGATTCGGGTAGTTCTGCATTAATTCGAACCGCGACGGCCTGACTGCACTGATGTCAATTACTTTGCTGAGAGAATAAGAGCCGCTGTAGTCAATCTGTTTCAGACGGTATTGATAGTCAGACTGTGCCTCAATCTTATCCGCGAAAGTATAGGAATTTAGTTCAGTCGAATTGCCCGCGCCGTAGATAAAACCGATTTTACTCCAGTCTCCTCCGTTACGGGTTTTACGCTGCACTTCAAAACCGTAGTTGTTAACTTCGGTAACAGTCTGCCAGCGTAGGAGGATGTATCCGTCCTGATAGAATCCGTTGAAATACTCCAACTCAACCGGAATGCGGTCGGTCGCTGAAGCGATTGTCCATTCGCCCAAAGAGCTGACGCTATTGGCGCGGATCTGCGAATTATTGAGAAGAGAATAATTGTTCCAAATGTACCAGGCACCGTTCGAGCTGTCTCTCTTAAGTATCCGCAACGCATTCGTATCAACGATCCCGTTTATCTCGGTGAGGTTAAATGTAATGCCGGCGGTAAAAGAACTGAGTGATGTTCCCAGTTTCCAGTAGTGCATCGCCGTGGACAGAATTCCAACCGGGAGCGAGCCGGACGGGGGAGTCATAATCCGGTTTGCAAATACACCATTGCCTGCAACTGCGCTCCATACTGCAGAAGTGAAATTGAACGAAACGTATGAATCCGGGAAGACAAGTGATTCATTAATCGAAGGGCCCTGGGTTGTCAGGCGTCCGAATGACTGATACTGGCGTACGGGGGATGGTTTGATCCGGAACGCAACATCATATTTGCCGTAGCATTGCTGAACAAGCTGAGAGAAAGTGCTTACTTCAAACAAGACCTGACCGGTTCCGTAGGGGTCGAATTCAGCAACCCAGAGAGGATCACTTTGCGCAACATCAATAATTGCCCAGCCTCCTCCCGTAGTGCCGGAACCATAATTCACAGTAAGGTCAAAACGGTATGAACTGAAAACAAGTTTAGTAAGGCCGCCGTATTTGATCCATCCGCCATTGCCGGCATAGGTGCGGTAATCCCTGTACTGCGGACAAGCATTCAGAAAATTTACCAGATTGCCAGTGGAAAGGAAGAATGAGATTCCTGAAGTGTCCGGGATAAGGTTGGTTGATTCGGATATACATTGAGTTGATGTGGCTGCTCCGCTGCCGGTGAACGCCGAGCAGTCAAAACAATTGACTGCGTAACCGTTAGTTCCGCCGTAATCGTTCCACTCCATCAGTGCATAAGCGTAGGTCGGTGACACGCTGGGTGTGCCGCAGGGATCATTATCGCAGTTATATTGACTGCCTTCGTATTGGAACATAAAAGGGCCGAATGTTCTGGCCTGAACATTGGAGGCCTTAAGTTCAATGTATTTGCTCATTATCTTATATCGAAGCCCGCCATTATGGCCCGCGTTTATCGTAAACATATCGATGGTATTGTGTTCAGGTGTACCGGTTACAGTAGTTAATATATAGTATTCGTTTCCTGCAAGTCCCGTAACTGCGTTCGCGGGAATTGTTGCCGCGTATGCGTCGCCGGAGCCGTATGCCTGAACAAAACCAGAGGTGGTCCAGTTATCAGTAGTATAACGGACAAAGATTTTTTCTTCTGCTGACGGAGCAGCGCTGAGTTTGATGTTCACCAGGAGCGCCAGTCCGGCTTCCCTGTAATTATCATAAGCGTATAAAACGGTGACAGGATTTCCGGATGTTTCCATAAATATTGCATCGGTGCCGGCGTATCCAGCATCGCGCCAGTTCATTGTGTACCATTTCCCGTTCTGCACGGTGATTGTATCATCAGCGCCGGAGTTGTAAGCATAACTCTGAATAGTATTCATTGTCACTTTGGTTCCTGCCCATTTATTGCTCCACGGATTAGCCGCAGAGCCGCTCGTGAACAACCAGGTGTATGTCCCTCCCACAACATCTCCTCCGGAGGCCGCTGCTTTGATAGTTGTGTGATATCGCCGGGTTCCGCCGGTGATCAGGGTAACCTTTCCGCCCGGGACTTGAGTTGAACTTGCGAGCGAAAGCACGTTAGCCGGAGGATTCTGCCAGTTGTTCCATAAGCCGGGCATATTTATTCCCTCCGGGCCGTAAATCTGACCACTGACCTGGAGAGTAAGGATTAAAAAGAAGAGTGTTAATGAAAGAAACAGTTTCATACGGTACCTTTTTGAAAATTTGCATTAAATCGTTTACTGCTATGCACTCCCGTCAGATCAGAAACTGATATATAAGATGAAGAAACGGAATATCTTGCCGATATCGATCGTATACGGTAAATTTATCGATATTCTAAATACAAACAAAAGAAAATATTCAGATAATAAGTATGACCTCTGTCACCGGGAGATCACAAAATCCATTGCCGAATCCCGAGGGTACTTGTTAACTGCACTCCCGCCTTCCGGATTTCTTCCAAAAAGATTTCGTGGAGCCCCTTTGCAGGAAATGTATACCGGGAAACGTTATTTTTCTTACCAAATCTGAGATTCAGTACACGGATATTTTCCATTATTTGCATTAAACTTCCCAAATTTGAGAATATAGCCCCTCCCCGGCAGAAGCAACCCCCGTTTTTTGTCGATTTTTAGGTTTTTCACATTACTCTCTTCCTGATTTTTTTGGCATAATTTTTAGCTTATATGTTTGATACATATTCCCCAAAACCGAGTTAATGAAGAATATTCTTTTTTACAGTCCTGACCTTAACTTGCTGAATAACCTGTTGATGTATTTCAACGACAGGTATTCGGTAACGACAACCACTAATCTCAGTGCGTTGTCCAAGTTTATTGCGTCCAGGGAGTTTGATATGCTCATCATCGATGCTGAGCCGAACGAACGCGTAGAAAAGATTTGCCGGGAGATCAAAAATTCTGATGACCCGATCCCGGTACTTCTGACTTATGTTTTTACGAACCAGTTAAAAACCGCCGACAAAAATATCAGATGCCTGATTGAAGCCGTTTTTTACAAACCTTTTGATCTGAAAGAAGTTACGGACAAGATCGGCGCGATTTTAAGTCCGGTAAAATTGTAAGCCCTCCCGGTCTTTTTGGGTCATTATTCCCCGCAATTCTTATAATTCCTGTCTGTTTTATTTACTTGGAAAAGAAGGGCGCTATATTTAAATTTCACCTTTCAATATTGGAGTAAATTATGAAATTGAAAGTTATAGAGAAATACGAAGCGATAGTCATTGAAGTCAAAGGTAACGTCCTTGGAGGACCCGAGGCGACCGAATTCAGTGATACTTTGAAGAAACTTATCGGTGAAGGGAAAAAACATATTATCCTTGACCTGTCAGAGGTTCAGTTTATGAATTCTTCAGGACTTGGAATGATGATAAGCGGCCTGACCACCACCCGTAACGGCGGCGGTGTGATGAAACTTGCCAATGTTACCGATAAAATCCACAGCTTACTGATGATCACTAAACTGATCACGATTTTTGAATGTTTTGATTCTGTCGACGAAGCATTAAAAAGTTTCGCCGGCTAATGCTCGTCTGAAATTGAACTAAAGAGACTCCGGCACGACCGGAGTTTTTTATTTTTATATTTTTAATCCGGAGAATTAGATGTCTGTAACCGTGTTGGTCGGTTCGCAATGGGGAGATGAAGGTAAAGGGAAAATAGTTGATCTGCTCAGTGAGCGTTATGATGTTGTCGTACGTTATCAGGGCGGCGCTAATGCCGGCCACACTGTTGAGATCGGCGATCAGAAATATGTGCTCCATTTAATCCCTTCGGGAATTCTTCGTCCCGGTGTAGTATGCGTAATCGGCAACGGAGTGGTCGTTGATCCGGAAGCATTACTCGATGAAATAAATTTGCTGGAGAAGAACGGAATCACCGTTAAGGGGAGGCTCTTCATCAGCCAGAACGCACATCTGATAATGCCGTATCATAAACTCCTGGATTCGATAGCTGAACAGGGGAAGCAGAAGATCGGTACGACAGGCCGGGGAATCGGGCCTTGCTATATAGATAAGTATGCGAGGCGCGGAATCAAGATAAACGACCTGCTTAACCGGGACGTGCTCAAAGAGAAGATCAGATCAAACCTTGAAGAAAAAAATAATCTTCTGCGTAAAGTTTACAATGTCGAAGAAATGGATATCGATAAGATCATTAATCAGTATGTTGAATTTGATACTATTATTGATGAATACATTAAAGATGTTCCTTCTTACCTGAACTCTGTGCTTGCTGAAGGGAAATCAATTCTGCTTGAAGGCGCGCAGGGAACTTTACTCGACGTTGATTTCGGAACTTATCCTTTTGTTACGTCTTCTCATCCTTCCTCCGGAGGCGCCTGCACAGGCAGCGGCGTGCCGCCGACAAAAATTACTGATGTAATCGGTATAGTAAAGGCCTACACTACGCGTGTCGGCGAAGGGCCGTTCCCGACAGAGCTGCCGGATGAGACCGGCGAAAAACTGCGGAGCATCGGCAGGGAGTTCGGCGCCACGACCGGCCGTCCGAGAAGATGCGGATGGTTTGATGCTTTTCTGATTAAATACTCCAATATGATAAACGGGACGACAAGCGTTGCTATTACAAAGCTGGATGTGCTTGATGAGTTTGATGAAATTAAAATCTGTACCGGTTATGAACTGAACGGGAAAGCGCTGAAGGTATATCCCTCCGATCCTTTAACTATGCGTAATGTTAAACCCGTTTACGTAACAATGCCGGGCTGGAAAACAAGTACGGCAGGGTGCAGGTCATTCGCCGACCTTCCGAAGGCTGCGAAAGAGTACCTTGATTTTATCTCCAAAGAAGGTGAATTTAAGATATCAATAATTTCCGTCGGCCCGGAACGAAGCCAGACATTTTTTGTAGACTAATGAAAGACGAAACAAATGCGAATGCGAGGAGGCCCCGCTTCTGTTAACATAAAGATCATCCTTCTTCTCGTTGCGCTTCTTATTGGCGGCAGCACTCTTTATTATACGCACAATCTCGTTAATAAACTCCAGGCAAAGGAAAAACAGACGGTTCAGCTCTACGCGAAAGGCCTGGAGTACCTTGCCAACTCCTCGTCCGAGAATACAGACATTACATTCCTGTTTGAAAATATTGTTCGCCCGATAGATTTCCCACTGATCCTTACCGATGCCAATAATAATATAAATTCTGTCAGCAGTACAGAGATCAGGAACATCAAGTATGATACTACGCTGTCGGAAGCGAAACTAAGAAAATTCTTTAGCCACAAAATACAGGAGATGGATCTTGTTAACGATCCGATCCTTGTAAAATACGTTGCCGGCGCCGATACGATCATCCTGACGAAAATCCATTACGGAGATTCGGTACTGGTGGACCAGCTCCGGTATTATCCTTTTATTCAGCTTTTCATTGCTGCAATTTTTATCCTGATAGGTTACATAAGTTTCAGTCAGATAAAACGGACAGAACAAAGCAACATCTGGGTCGGTATGGCAAAGGAAACCGCGCACCAGTTCGGCACGCCTATATCAAGCCTGATGGGGTGGGTTGAACTTTTAAAATTAAATTACAACGATCCTGATAAAGTAGCCGATATGGCAGAAGAGATCGAGAACGATATTGAAAGGCTGAATAAAATTACGGCACGCTTCAGTAAGATCGGGTCAAAGCCTGAACTGAAGCAGCTTGTTGTTATTGACGAGGTGAATAAAGTAGCGGATTATTTTAAGCGCCGCCTGCCTCAAACGGGAAAATCAGTTGAGATTACTGTTGAGGGTGACAGTCAGATAACCGCAAAAATAAATTCGGAACTCTTTGACTGGGTCATTGAGAACCTGATTAAAAATGCTCTTGACGCGATTGATCATCCCGCCGGGCGAATAGATATCAGAATAAAGAAGAATGCGTCTAATGTTGAACTAGAATGCTCTGATAACGGCAAGGGAATTGAAATGAAAAGAAGGAAAGATGTTTTCCGGCCCGGTTACAGTACAAAGCGGCGCGGATGGGGGCTCGGGCTTAGTTTATCAAAAAGAATTATTGAAGAATATCACAAAGGAAAGATTTATGTTAAATCTTCCGCACCCGGCGCGGGAACGGTATTCAAAGTTATTCTGAAAAGCTAAAACTATTTTTACGAATTAATTTATTGAATTGGTGAGACTTGTTGTCTGTTTCCGGGGAGGCAGTTGCACGAGCTTCACGAAGAAGGCACTAAAGGGATTTTGATTTACATCAGAAAAATATTTCCCCTGCAAAGAAGATTATCCGGGTCGAGGGCTGATTTTACTGCGCGCATTGCATTTATTTTTTCTTCATCATACATAAGTTTCAGATACTCACGTTTTATCTTCCCGATACCGTGTTCCGCTGAGACAGTCCCGCCCAATTTGACGGCTTCCCTGCAGATATAAAAATATGTTTCCTTCGCAAGCGCAAATTCTTCCTCGTTCCGCGGAAGCATATTGAGATGTATATGTGAATTACCGAAGTGTCCGTATGTGGCAAAGTTCAGGCCTGTCTGACGGATATGATGCGCGATGAGACGATAAAAATCCTCGAAATGATGATCGGGAACAGCGACGTCAGTCCCGACTTTTTTGAATCTGTTGCGTTTTATATACTCATTAACCTTATACGAAATTGCGTGTCTGAACCGGCCGATCTCTTTTTGTTCTTTGTCTCCGGAAGCGAACCACGAATCCGGAAGAGATTTATGTTTTTCCATAAGTTTATCCCAGCAGGAAAAAACAGAATCAGCGTTCATTGAACTGTACTCCTGTTCAAACCATACTGCAGCACTGCAGGCCGGAATGCCGGGAAAATCTTCCTTAAGCATCTGTAATGAATTTCCGTCGAAGAACTCGAGCGCCCGGGCGTCAATTTCATTTCTCAAATTTTCCGTGCGGGATTTATAAGATAAACTCCGCGCTTCAGTCAGAAAATTCAGAGCCTCCTGCTCTGAAGTAAAATAAGCCACGCAGGAAAGAACAGATTCCGGCGCAGGGAGAAGTTTTAATTTTATCTTCGTGATTATTCCTAAAGTTCCCTCACAGCCGATGAAGAGATCAATAGCATCCATATTTTCTTTTATGTAATATCCCGCGGCATTTTTGGTCGCGGGCATACCTGTGGGATTAACCGGTATATCGTATTTTTTACCGCTCCTTGCTGTAAGTGTTACCCTGTCATTCCGGGCAAAAATATCTTCTCTCTTAAGATCAAGAATTTCGCCGTCAGCTAAAACTATCTCAAGTTCCTCTATATAATTCCGTGTCGGTCCGAATTTGAATGATTTTGCTCCTGATGCATTAGTGGCAGCATTCCCGCCGATAGTGCAGAGTTCTTCCGTCGGATCGGGGGGATAGAGCAGTCCTTCCTTCTGAAGAAAATCCTTTAGATCTTTTAAGATAAAGCCGGGCTGCAGTTCAATCGTCTTTTTTGTTTTATCGAAATAAAGGAGCTGGTTCATCCGGGAAGTATTGATTACGATTCCGGTATCCGGCACGCTTGATCCGGTCAGGGAAGTGCGTGTTGCCGAAGTTGTGACCGGAATTTTTCCCGCGACTGCTGCCTTGACTATGACGGCAACTTCCTCCGTACTTACCGGGAAATAAACTGATTCGCATTCGCCCGTGTAGTTCGAAGCATCGCTGAGATAGTCGGTTATCTCCTCCTGGTTGGATTTACGGAGAATATGATTGGGTAAATTCAGACAGCTCAAAATATGAACAATGATTCTTTTGAATTAATTAAATGATAATCAAAAATAGGGCGGGAGCGGTTAATATCAAAAACAGGCTGCGGCCAAAATAGGGCTAAATAAGAACGCTGCAACCGCGCATAAATTATTTACGTTGTATTTCTTTGCGTGCGGGTGTAAATTTAATGAAGTAATTTTACCACTCAAGAGGATGCTATGCGTACATTTCCGGTTGCTTTTCTGATCGTTTTATTATCCCTTCCGGCCTTAGGGCAGTATCTGCCCCAAAGGATAATTGGGCACGGAAGCGAAAAATATCTCTCGAACGAAATCGTAATCAAATTAAGGATGACGGTAAGTTCCGATGCAGCGGGGAAAGTTTCTCTGCCTCCTGAAATCCATCGGCTGCTCGGCGAAGCGAAAATTACTGATCCACGCAGAATCTTCACTTCTCCCGGATTGAACTCAACCGGGCTCAGCAGGATTATAAACGTAAATTATATTGAGAATGTTGATCCGGTTCTCCTTGCTTCAAAACTCCGCGGCAGCCGTTTAATTGAGTGGGCAGAACCGCGCTATGTTTATGAAACATCATATGCCCCTAATGATCCTTCTCTGAACAGCCAGTGGGCGCTTACAAAAGTTAACGCTGCGGCGGCCTGGGATATTTCGCAGGGTGATACAAACGTGGTAATCGGAATCGTGGATACAGGTGTGGACTGGGACCATCCGGACCTCAACGCAAACGTAAAAAGAAACTGGAATGAGATTCCAGACAACAACATTGACGATGACAATAACGGATACATCGATGATGTCCTTGGCTGGGACTTTGGCGGTCTGACGGGAACCCCGGATAATAATCCGACGGAAGATCAGCCGGATCACGGCACACACGTTGCGGGGATTGCATCTGCCGTAACGAATAATGCCGTGGGTGTTGCGGCGCTCGGATTTAAGTGCAAACTTCTCGCCGTTAAAACGTGCCAGAACAATTACCGCAGCCCCTCAAACCAGCCGTATGTAATATTCGGATACGAAGGTATAATTTATGCGGCGCAGCGCGGAGCAAAAGTAATTAACTGCAGCTGGGGCGGAGGAGGTTACTCGATATTCGGACAGGAAGTGATTGATGCTGCCACAGCGATGGGCGCATTGGTCGTAGCCGCAGCCGGCAACAGCAATTCGTCAGATCTGTTTTATCCCGCCAGTTATGATAAAGTTCTTTCGGTTGCTTCAACCGGTTCAACAGACCAAAGATCCACATTTTCGAATTACGGCACCGCGACTGACGTTGCCGCGCCCGGCGAAGGAATTATCAATACCTGGATGGATAACACTTATACCTATCTTTCCGGCACATCAATGGCTTCTCCGCACGCCGCGGGACTTGCGGCATTAGTCCGTTCGCAATTTCCGGCACTTTCACCTGTTCAGGCAGCGGAGAGAATCCGCACCACTGCAGATAACATAAACGCGGCAAATCCTTTATACGCTGATCTCTTGGGGAAAGGAAGAATAAACGCGGCCGCAGCGCTAACCGGCGGAGCAGTTTATTCAGTCCGCGGGTATAACTTCGTGCTGTCCGATGCCGAGGGTGGAGACGGCGACGGAATAATTGAGAACGGCGAAACAATTTCCGTAAGGGCGTCATTTAAAAATTATCTTTCACCCGTTTCGTCACTTACAATTACTCTCGAAAGCACGAATGGATATGCCGTTGTTACGGTTCCAACTGTGTCTGTAAGCAGCCTGGGAACTCTGGACAGCACATCAAACGTATCCGTGCCGTTCCGGTTTACTGTAAATACAACTGCAACTGATGCAGTTATGAAATTTAAATTTATATTCAGGTCAGCCGGGTACACGGATTTTCAATGGCTGTATTCGATTGCAAATCCGACGTATTCAACTCAGTCCGGAAATGATGTCGCGCTTACTATTACGAGCAAAGGAACGCTTGCTTTCAATGACTATCCAACGAACCTTCAGGGGAGAGGATTCAGGTACCAGGAGAGCGCTAATTTTTTGTTTGAAGGCGCTCTGATGCTTGCAACTTCAGCCTCCAATGTATCTGACGCCGCACGAAACAGTTCCGGCGGAAGCGCGCAGAACGCAGACTTTACACCGGTAAAACCCTTCGTTCAGCAGATACCCGGATCTGCAGCCGATGTTGAAGGAAGCGCCATAATGAATGATAACGCGGCAGGAACAGGCAAGCTCGGAGTTACCGTCAAGCTGAACAGCTACACATATACATCCGCGCCAAATGATAAGTTTATTATTCTTAAGTACAGGATCATAAATAATAACACAACCGCTTTGACGAATCTTTACGGCGGTTTGTTTTTTGACTGGGATTTGGTTGACGGCAGCGGTATGGATGATTTCACCCAGTGGGATGCCGCAGGAGGATTCGGCTATACTTATCATATCGGAGGTTCTCCCGATGCGTGGGTAGCTTCGGCATTAGTATCGGATAACAGATATGGATTCTGGGGAATACTTAACGGCGGCGGCGACGGCGGTTTCTCGATATACGACGGATTCAGCGACGCGGAAAAATATCAGGCGCTTTCAAGCGGGATCGGGAAAGTGAGCGCCGGCGGCGGGGACATTTCACAGGTTGTTTCCTCCGGCCCTTATACTTTACAGCCGGGCGATTCGGTTGATATTGCATTCGCGTTAGCCGGCGGTACATCCGTAACTGATCTGCGTTCTGCGGTCACTGCCGCACGCGCGAAATATCAGTATATAATTACTTCGGTTGAACGGGAAGATATTAAATTTTCCGGAAGGACTGCTCTGTACGATAACTACCCTAATCCGGTGATGACTAATACAGTGATCAGCTATCAGGTATCAGGAAACGGTTTTGTATCGTTAAAAGTTTATGATGTTCTCGGAAGGGAAGTTGCTGTTCTTGCTGATGGTGTTCAGAGTGCGGGTGAACATAAAATCGAACTGAATACTGTGGGTTTATCGAACGGTATTTATTTTTATGAACTTGTTACCCCGGATTACAGGAACGCCCGCAAATTTATTTTGGCGAGGTAATACTGACTGCGGTTTTATCAGATGTAATGGAACACGGATGCCGCTGATTGAAACTGATCTTCACTGATCAGATCAAAGGAAGGCCTGGGGGATTTCCAGTTTATCCGGGTCGGTGCCGTAATGTGTAATAATTTCGCGGGTGAAATTATTCAGGTTGCCGAGAATTCCTTCAGGCTCCTTAAAGAGGTTATCCATTACAAGTTTAAACTGATTTTTACTCTGTTCGAACCTGATCTTTTTTGAATAATTCGTGATGATATAATTGATCAGCGACTGAAGCCTTTTTGCGATAAAATCGTTGTTGGTTGCGTCAGGC
Organism: uncultured Ignavibacteriales bacterium; assembly: GCA_903843135.1. Taxonomy (GTDB): domain Bacteria; phylum Bacteroidota; class Ignavibacteria; order Ignavibacteriales; family Ignavibacteriaceae; genus JABWCL01. The sequence continues at coordinate 16,076 of CAIMOS010000090.1, forward strand.
AGAATGATAACTACCGCGGCTTTTTTAATAATGATCCGTTCGAAGAGCGCATAGCAGGCGTTGAATTTAAGCTGCGCTGCCAGCAGTAACCGTTTAGTCGAAAGAGGTATTTCACCGAACCTGTCTTTTAGTTCCTCTTCGATCTCTGTAAGCTGCGCGATTGAAGAAGCGGAAAATAAAGAAGTGTAAAAGCTAAGCCTGTCAACCTGGTCCGGCATATATGCGGATGATATGCCGATGTCAAAATAAGTATCAATCTTCGTATCCGTGCGGGTCAGTCCGCTCACTTCAGATTTGAAAAGGTCCTTATACTCGTTTTCCTTCAGTTCAGAAACAGCTTCATTAATGAGTTTAAGGAAGAGGTCAAACCCGATTTCATTTACTTCTCCGCTCTGATCGAATCCGAGCAAATTCCCCGCGCCTCGAATTTCAAGGTCGCGCATCGATAAATTAAATCCTGCTCCGAGATCCGTATATTCTTCAATTGCCTGTAGGCGGCGGAGAGTTTTTTTATTTACAATGTTGAGTGAGGGAACCAGGAAGTATGCGTATGCCTGCCTGTCCGATCTCCCCACGCGTCCGCGTAACTGGTGAAGTTCAGCCAGGCCGAACCTGTCGGCGCGGTTAATAATGATAGTATTTGTATTTGGTATATCAAGTCCGGACTCGATGATCTTTGTAGATATCAGCACATCATACTTGCGGCTGAGAAAGCCGTGGAAAACATCCTCAAGCTGTGCCGGCTTCATCCTGCCGTGAGCAATTCCGTATTTCAGTCCCGGTATATGGCGCGCAAGGTATGCCGCGAAATTATCAATGGACTGGATCCTGTCGTGTACAATATAGACCTGCCCCTGTCTCTGCATTTCGTGCTCGATCCACTTTTTAACTTTCTTAATGTCGAACACTTCAACCTTTGTATAGATCGGCTGACGGTTTGGCGGAGGAGTTGAAATAATTGAGAGGTCCCTCGCGCCAAGGAGTGAAAGGTTAAGAGTGCGGGGAATAGGCGTTGCGGTCAGAGTAAGTGTATCGATATTTGTGCGGGCAGCACGGAGAGTTTCTTTTGCTTTCACGCCAAAACGGTGCTCTTCGTCTATGATAAGCAATCCCGGATTCCTGAATTCAACATCTTTTGAGAGCAGCCGGTGCGTTCCGATTACGATATCAACAGCCCCGGATTTAAGCTGCTCCACCACTTCTTTCTGTTCGGCTTTAGTCTGGAAACGGGACAGCGCGCCGATCTTGACCGGGAATTGCGAGAGCCTGTCTTTAAATGTGTTATAGTGCTGCTCAGCTAGAATAGTTGTCGGTACAAGTACGCATACCTGTTTGCCTTCCTGAGCAACTTTAAATGCGGCACGCACCGCAATTTCAGTTTTCCCAAAACCAACATCTCCGCAAACGAGCCTGTCCATAGGGCTCAGATTTTCAAGGTCAACTTTTACTTCTTCGGTAACTTTCGACTGGTCCGGCGTATCTTCATATATAAATGATGCTTCAAGTTCCTGCTGCCAGACAGTGTCGGGGCCGAATGCAAAACCGTGCGCTGCTTTTCTGCGCGCGTAAAGATCGATCAGTTCCTTCGCGGCCTCGCGGATTTTTTTGCGGGCTTTCCGTTTTTTGTTCTGCCATTCGTTTGTGCCCAATGTTGTAAGCTGCGGGGAGACGCCTTCTTTGGCAGAATATTTTTTTACGAGATGAAGATAGTTGAGATTGACATATACCAGACCTCCTTCATTGTAAAACAACTTCATCGATTCCTGCTGCGACTCACCGATTGTGATTGTTTCCAGTCCGGAAAACTTTCCGATGCCGTAATCTTCGTGAACAATGAAATCGCCCGGTTTAATACCGGTCAGATCACGGTTTTTTGCTCTGCGCTGTTTTGACAGGGACGGTAATTTTGTTCTGTAAGGCTTGTTGAATACTTCGTAATCGGTCAGCACAAGCAAGTTTGATCCGGGGACGAAGAACCCTGCCTTCAGAGGATATGTGATTAATTTTATCTTACCGCTGTCAAGGAACTCTTCAAGTTCTGCTCTTTCTTCACTGAGCACTTCAAGCAGGCGGTTTGCCTGAAGTTCGTTCTCCGCGCAGATAAGGACATCATTTCCCTCGCCGCAATATTTCCGCAAGGTGAAAAACAGAATGTTATAATTCGAATTTATCGCGGGTGCGTTTTGTAGTGAAAGCTGAAGTGAATTCTCATCAGAGGCAATGTCCTCTTCTATAATGAACGATGCGTCGAGGCTGCTGAGATATTCCGCTGTCCGTTCACGGTTCTCGTGGGGTGCCGGTCCGGCAATTCCAATATCATCCGCGAGGTTCTGGTCAAGTAAATCGAAGTCATCATCAAAATATTCCTGCGGCGCTGCAGTTTCTTCCGGTTTCTCTGAATCCGAAAATGCATCGGCTGAAATATCAAGGTTAAACAGATCATTAGCACCCGCGAAAACTACAGGACGGCGTAAATAACTGAAAATGTTAACCGTATTGCTGTCACTGCCGAGTTCGCTTGCCTCCATTTGCTTCGAAAGAGTGATCTCCGTTGTTATTTCGACTGATCTCTGGCTCTCGGGATCGAAGTACCTTATCGATTCAATAAAATCGCCGTCGAACTCAAGGCGCACAGGATTTTTTTCGCTGTAAGACCAGAAGTCGATTATCGCGCCGCGCTGTGAAAACTGCCCGGGATTTTCAACAAATTTGTCTTTAGAATATTCAAACAGATCAAGGTATTCGATCAACTCGTTATACCCGGTGTTTCCGCCGGAACGAATTTTTACGGTTGATTTTTCAAAGTATTCTTTGGAAGGGATCCTGCACAATAACAGTCCGTAAGGCGCAATGAGAAGGAATTTTTCCGCCCTCTCTACAGAGGCGATTAATTCCTGGAGTGATTCCGGATTTATTTCGGTCAGCCTGAGAATTTTTGCGTCGGTCTTGAGAAGTGTCAGTTCGACATACAATTCATCAATGCTTTTTTCATCAGGGAGCAGTACAACAATGCCCGGAGCTTTCGCCGGGAGGAGATTCAGAAGTAAAGTTTTTGAAGATCCGGCAAGACGGGAACAATAGACCGGTTCCTTTCCGGCGGCAAGCACGCGGTCATATAACCGGCGGATTTCCGGAATTTCACTAAAGCGGGGAATCAGGTTCATTATGAAAAAGAAAAGCCCTTTTATTCCCGGACGATTACCATATTGGAAATTTCGTTGGTATCGTCTGGCTTGATCGGGAAGTGGGCCGATAATTTTTCGCCTATTGAATCAAGCGCGTGAAGAAGGCCGTTGGTGAACTCGCCCTGCTTAAAGAATGATACCATTTCGTTCTTCAGATTATCCCAGGTGTTTTCGGGAACCAGGCTGTTGATACCTTCATCGGCGAGAATGTAGAACTCCCTCGATTTAAGGATGAGGTATATCATAACACCGGTGCGGTCACGGGTTTCCGTAAGTTTCAGTCTCCGGAATTCCCTGATGGCAAGGTCACGCAGCAGGGATTTGCGCGTTAGCAAATCCCGTTTGCATTTTATTGAAACCACAATTTCTCCGGACGTGGACTTTTCCTTCTCCTTTATTCTTTGCGAAAGCTGAAGAAGGGCATCGTCATCCATAAATTTGTAAAAGAGTTCT
>CAIMOS010000091.1 GCA_903843135.1 uncultured Ignavibacteriales bacterium
CCGCGCCTGACCAGCTCAAGACCGGGTAAATCTGAAAAGAATAATGGTTTCATAACAGTTAAATTAATACCTCCAAAGTTACCCAATTATCAATAATCTGGAAATAACTAAGGCCATTATTTTAGCAAATAACCTTTCAAGAAGGGAAAATTTATTTGTAATTTTATCTACACTTTTAACAAAAGAAAAGGCAAACTATGAAAAATCTACTATTAATAGTTTTACTTACCCTTCTCAACTCTCTCATTCTGCCAAATCAGGATTCTGTATCACACTGGAAAAAAGAAGGTGTTGTAGGTCTTAACATCAGCCAAATAACCCTTGAAAATTGGTCGCAGGGCGGTGATGACGCTCTCTCCTGGACATTTTATTCCAATCTGGGGTTTAATTATTCTTATGATATGTGGCGAATACTGAATAAATTCAAACTATCATACGGACGGACAAAATTAGGTACTGAAGAATACAGGACAAATGACAACGAAATTTATCTGGAAAATGTGGTGTCGTACAATGTAGGCTGGGCGGTTGATCCATACTTCAGCAATACCATTCGTTCTTCCCTCTCGAGCGGATTCAATTATAAACCTGTCCCCGCTAAACAAATTGCAGATTTTTTTGATCCCGGTTACATTACTCAAAGTATGGGTTTTACTTTCAATAAGGAAAATAATTTTACATTCAGGGCAGGGCTCGGGTTACAGGAAACATTCACCAATAAGTTCCGCAATTATTCTGATGACCCGGAAACAAAAGCCGAGTTGGAAGCGTTTAAATTTGAAACGGGTGTTGAAACTGTAGCTGAAGGGAAATATACTTTTGAAGAAAATTTAGCATTAAACTCTAAACTCAGGATGTTCAGCACTTTCAAAGACATAGATATTTGGGATGTCAGATGGGATAATTCACTAACAGCAAAAGTAACAAAATACGTTAATGTAAATCTAAACATTTTAATAATCTACGAAAAGAAGCAAACCCCAAAGACACAGTTAAAAGAAGCTTTACAACTCGGGATAGTATATAATCTGTTTTAATCTTAATAGAAAGGTAATCGAGATGTCAATATTCAAAGAATTCAAAGAATTCATCTCACGCGGAAACGTTTTTGACATGGCAGTCGGTATAATAATCGGTGCGTCTTTCGGGAAAATTGTCGGATCCGTTGTTAACGATCTGTTTATGCCGCCGATCGGAATTTTATTGGGGGGAACAGATTTCAGTGAGTTTCATATCGTACTGCGTGAGGCTGCAGACGGTAAAGCAGCCGTACTTTTCAAATACGGATCATTCATTGGGACGACTGTTGAATTCCTCATTGTCGCAGCAGCTGTCTTTTCCCTTATTAAGATCATCAACAGATTTAAAAGGGAAGCGGAAAAAGCTCCCAAACCAGTTCCAAAAGAAGATCCGAAATTGTTGCTGCTTACAGAAATCAGGGACTTGCTGAAGAAATAGCAGAAATCTTTGTTATTAAAAGAAGGCCCGGACCTCACCCCTGAAATTGTGAATTATCCTGCTGCCGCCGAGTTTCCGGGCATCGTAAGCAACTGTCGACTGCAAATTTAATGCTATTCGATAGTCAAGATTAAATCTGGCAAAATAGTTTTTACCTACAGCGTTTCCTCCTGTTAATTCGAACGGAAGGCTTTCATCAGATTTATTGATCAGGATTTCATTTCGCTCAATCTCAGTCCTTATCCGGCCGATTCCGCCCATTGAAATATTCATTCTCAGGATTTGAGAATTATTGTCCATCACAGTAGGTTCATCCGGGAAGAAATCTTCACTCCTTCCTGTCTTCAGGAGCATCCCGACTTCCACATTTCTGACCGGCCGGTATGAGAAATCGAGTAAAATATTGTTACCCTGAATTGCCCTGTTCCGGATTTTATTTTTTATTGCCCTAAGATTATCCGTTGAGTTAATAAGATCCACCTGCATCGCAATCTCTTCAACTAACTTAAACCTTATTCGAAGCGATCGTTCGCGCTGATAACCGCGTTCTGGACCGGAATTGAACTGAGATAAACTTTTGCGCTGGTTAAACCTCAGGCGAAACGACAGTTCAGGATCATCTTCGAATATAAACATATCCTTCTGAAGGAATTGACTGCCGCGGATTGTAGTTGAATCATTCAGTAAGCTTTTGCTTTTCAGCAAATAAATATTGTTACTGTTCCTGTCGGAGGAGTTCTCTTCTATCCTGAGGGTGAATTCGCCTGATATTGGTTTAACAAGGGTTTTGACAGGTAAATCTGTATTCACAATATCTTTAAGATAGTATTTCGTCCTGATACCGGTTTTAAGGTCAACATTCGGAATCAGTTCATCCCCGGGTATGGTAAGCAGGATATAATTGCCGTCATAATTTGTTGGCTCAAATTCATTTTCGTTCCGTATTCCGTCACTGTTCAAATCACCGATGTATCTGTAATTTCCATTTCCTCTTGACACTTCGACAAATACACGTTCGAGCCTTGCGGTTTTTTGAGTGGAGACTTCATAAAATATGTCACCGGTCAACCCCCTGTTCAGAAGATTGTACCTCAGATAATTTCTGATTAAAATATTCTCATTATCCAAAGCGCCTAAATTTCTGAACTTATCCCTGTACTGTTTCTTACGGCGGGTAATATTAAAATCAGCGCTTATCGCACGTATGTTTCTCGTCGTAAGTTTAATGTCAAAGCCCTGAGAAAAGGATTCCGGTTCCAGAACACCGTTCAGAGGTAATTTGTCCTCCCTGAAAACGACGCCCGTGAACAGTCCAACCGGATAATCGTTAAACAGATCCAGTCCGGGGACAACTTCATAATAATTCAGACTGTTTGAAAGCAAAGAATCGTTTCCCCCGATTGATTCTTTTTTATCTTCGTATTTAATTTTTACCGATGGGGCGATTAATGCAAAACCTGTAGACAGATTAAAATAGTTTTTGATCCATTTGCTGCTCTGTCCGTAATTTCTTGTGCTTACATAATCGAAGGTATTATCAAATTTTATTTTCTCAATTTCATCCGAAATCAAATCGGCCCTGAACCTGTCAGAAATAAAATTGTCACCCTTACTTAACTTCCCGTAAACTGCATTCAGTCCGCCGAATTTACTACGCTTAAATTCCGCAGATAACTCGTTAAGTAATTCCGGCTGCCCGGCGGGAGAATTAACAGAGTTGTAGTCCCTGTTGAATTCCACGGATGAAAACCGTTCCGGGGAAACGAATCTGCTGTCAACGAATCTATTCCTGTAACTCAGAGACGCTGACAAATCATTCTGACCTAAAAGTGAAAACGAATACTCCGCAGTTTTTGCCACAATATTCCTGGCCATACCGTTATTGTCAGAGTCATCCAGACCGGAGAACCTGTTCTTATCATAAGAGGAGACGGCAAGTTCAGCAGAAATCGAAAACAATCCCGGATAATCATAATTAAGAACTAAATTTGAGAACTGTTTCAACTCAGGCAATGGCAGAAAAACTATCGGCAGGTAATCTCCCTTCTTCGCACCGACATACCTGAATACTCCCACACTCTGTTTAGAATAATCACCGTTGCCATAACCGACGAAAGAAAAAGTGATTGTATAAAGCGCGCTGTCACTGCCGGGATTATATTTGTAATATTGAAATGGTGCCGTGTTCAGAATTGTATCTATTTTTTCGTAAAGCCCTCTGATTTTACCCGTAGAATCAATCGTCGCAAGAGAGATTCCGCTTCTTGAAGCGCTTAGAAAGTTATCTCCGGCATTTTTAAGGATCAATTTATCGTTCTCTGATAAGATCAGATCTATAGGCGCATCCTGATCATCACTTTCCCTGAGGTACAGAAAGGATAGCTTAAGGCGGTTCTCTATTATGGCTGCTGAAGCAGAACCCGAAAAAAGATTTCTCGTAAACTTCCTGTCAGTGTATTCATAATCCGCGTAAATTCTGCTTTGATTTGTTATGAGGCGTTTTGGCGTAAATGTTATTTGTGCCAGCGAGTAATCGATAGTATAATCGTTGTTCTCTCCCCGTGTGAGCTGCTCCCCGTCGATGAAAACTTTTTCGGAACCTGCTATTACGATGACATCACGTTCACCATTTGCCCCGGACAAGGCATAGGGCCCCTGAACTCCGTCTATCCCCGTTAATGAGACAGAATTAAACTTCCCTTTTGAGGAGGCTAAAGCTATGCCGGCTTCATTTCCTTGATAATTCCCTTCGAGTAATAATCCCTGCAGTTTCCGGTTTACTCTGCCAAATTCGCCGGAACTTTTGTTAAGATCGTAATCCCCAAAAACTCCTCTTGCATTTTTATGAGTGACCTGGATAAAAACTTTATCGATCTCCTCAAGCGATTCGGTATTTCCTTCCGGTTGAATAGGACTATTTTCATCTGTCAGAGAAGCTACGATGTCAATATCTTCCGATAATTTACCCGAGAGCTGCAGCCGCAGGCCGCTCTGAAGCGAGAAATCCTTATTCGTCCCGACAGTAAATCCGCGGATTATGGATCCGCTCTTTTCAATACCTGATCCAAAAATATTCTCGGAAGTGATTGGTTTCGAAATTATGAATTGCCTGGTAGTGTCCCCGAAAGGAAACTCGGTCTTTTGTATAAACTCCCGGTTGGCTGAAACTTTTTTTATCGAAAGAGGGATGTAGCGGTAAATTGCAGTGATGGTATCGAATATGGACATCGACACGGAATCGTTTATGTAAAAACTGCCGTCCTGAATATTTACGAAATAATCAGTGCTCTGAAGTTTTCTGTTTTTTAAATTAATCTCTATGGTGGCAGGGAGAATATACATTTGCGAAAACCTGTAAATATTCTTCAGGGAAACAGCAAATGTGTCCTTTTGGAAAAACTGAAGCCCCGCCTGCGCTTGTAGGGCATTCGTAAACAGGAAGATAAATAGTAGTTTTTTCAGGTTTTACGATTTAAAATTAGACAAGCC
>CAIMOS010000092.1 GCA_903843135.1 uncultured Ignavibacteriales bacterium
ACGGGGAGGTTGAGTTTGAAGAGGCTATGTAATCAGGGATCATTGCAGATAGAACGCCTTTCTCTATTTTCCCCCGTAATTCCACTCCCTTATTATTTACAGCGTGGATATCGATGCCAAGATTTCTCATATCACCCAAATCCCTCATTATGGTGATCGTTCCGACATTAAATAGAAGGGAAAAGTCGTCCGGAGTAAATTCTCTCGGCCTGTATAGGGCAATACCCATTATCTCAAACTGTCGTTTAGATTTTCCAGTGCTCTGCTCCATTATCTCGCCTTAATTTATCAAATGACCAGGGTTAATTTATTCTGTAATAACAACACAAAAAAGTAAAAACTAATGGATGTGAAAAAATATCACAGAGTGATATTTTTATAATATTTTCTGAATATATGTTTCCGCTAAGGTTTATTTTCATTACAAATTAATGGAGTTCAAATGAAAAGGTCAATTATGGCGGTATGTATAGCGCTTTTGATTTTCGCCGGGTGCAAAGAGGATTCTACAACACCGGTATCGGCAGCAACGCATCCTTATTCCGGATCGTGGAAGATCGTCTTTGCAGGCACATATACGGGCAGCGGGACCATTAACATCGGTACTGACGGAAAGTTTTCGGCAAATGTTTTACTGTTCGCGGGAAGCACATCATTCACTAATACAATCACCGGGGCGGTATCTTCCTCGGGAAGTATGTCGGCGGATATATACTATTCGGGTTCAAAAATAGGAAATTGCGGCGGGACATTTTCAGGAAGCGGAGGAAGCGGAAGCTATCAGACCTCGCAGCCTTCAAGCGGAACCTGGTCCGCCACAAAACAATAAATAACTTGTAATAACGGGACGATTTTGGGATCGTCCCGTAAATCATATGAGATCAATTCTCCGAAATCAGGGTAATTAACAAAAAAAACATCTCTTTGTTTATCGTTAATAATGCCTGAAAAAATGAAAACGCATTATCGTAGAGCGGGAGAGTATTTGATGAAAATGACCGTGCCCAAAAAGGTTCAAGCAATCTAAAACCGCCGCTAATCATCTCTTCTTATAAAGGAGCTAATTCCCGTTTCAAAAAACAGGTTCCCTTGCCGATCTTCTGCATAAACCTTATTTTGCTTCATCTTTATGGCAAAATCTGAACGAAATAAAACTATTGAACTCACTCCGCAGGAAGTAAAGCGGCTCAGGTCAAGGTTAATCACTTTGAAAAATCCGGCTGATGAAGCGGATGTAATTAATAAAACAATAACCGGAAAACTTGAAACCGTGTCGCGGTTTCTGCCGGATTCTTTTGTCGATCTTCTCTTTCTCGATCCTCCGTATAACCTCGACCGCGAATTTGCCGGAGTGAAATTCAAAGAAAAACCTCTCGAAGAGTATAACCTGCACCTTGAAGAATGGATAAAACCTCTTCTTCGCACACTTAAACCGGACGCGAGCATTTATATATGCGGGGACTGGCGATCAGCTGCTTCGGTGCATACCGTAGCTTCTAAATATTTCATAATCCGCAACCGTATTACCTGGCAGCGCGAAAAAGGGCGCGGCGCGAAGGCTAACTGGAAAAGCGCTTCTGAGGATATATGGTTCTGCACGATGGGGAAAGATTATAAATTCAATCTTGAGGCGGTGAAAGAAAAACGGCAGGTGATTGCGCCTTACCGTGTGGATGACAAACCAAAAGACTGGGAAGAAACAGCGGACGGGAATTTCCGGCTGACGCATCCTTCAAATATCTGGACCGACATCACGGTTCCGTACTGGTCGATGCCGGAAAACACTTCGCATCCGACACAGAAGCCGGAAAAACTTCTGGCTAAAATTATTCTCGCAAGTTCCGGTGAAGGCGATGTTGTGTTCGATCCGTTCCTGGGGTCCGGGACAACCTCCGTAACCGCGAAAAAACTGGGCCGCAGATATGTGGGTATTGAACTGAACGAAGAGTTCGGATGCGTCGCAGAGAAACGGCTTGAAACGGCAGAGTCGGACAGGAGGATCCAGGGCTATGAGGACGGAGTGTTCTGGGAAAGGAACACATTAAACAAACAGGCGGCCGGACAGGCGAAAAAGAAATCTGATTCCGGCAATCCGAAAAACACCAAACGGAAAAATATTTCCGGAAAAGACACACCTACGTTGTTCTGATTTTTTACAATCAGGTGACAAATTGAATCAGATAAAATTATATATTTCACCGAATCATATTTGAAAGAAC
>CAIMOS010000093.1 GCA_903843135.1 uncultured Ignavibacteriales bacterium
ATGATATCATTACAATATCATTTGAAAGGATTTTGTATGGATACTATCACAAACAAAAATGCCGGAAAAGTAAACGGATTTCCGGTGTTATTATTCATCATCGCCCTGCTGGCATTCGAAGTTTATATTCTCCGCTTAATAGCTCTTACAGATGACCCGAACGGGCTTTGGCTCTTCTTCCCGGTTTTTTTGCTTATTATACTGTTGTTTACTGGATTTACAATCGTGCAGCCGAACGATTCGCGGGTATTAATGTTTTTCGGGAAATACACCGGAACACTTCAGGAAGCGGGATTCTGGTTTGTACAGCCGCTTACCGAAAAAAAGAAAATTTCTTTAAGAATCCACAACTTCAACAGCGATAAGATCAAAGTGAATGACCTTCACGGAAACCCTATTGAGATAGCGGCGGTAATAGTCTGGAGAGTTATCGATCCGGCAAGGGCAACTTTTGATGTACAGAATTACGAACAGTTTATAGCGGTACAGAGCGAAACTGCAATCCGCAGTCTGGCGACAACTTATGCGTACGATGTGAGCGAGGATGATAAGGCGTCCCTCAGAGGGAATACGCAGGAAGTAAGTGAAGAACTTAAGAACCAGGTGCAGTCAAGGCTGGCAGTGGCAGGACTTGAGATTCTCGAATCGCGCATCAGCCATCTGGCGTACGCCCCCGAAATTGCACAGGCGATGCTGCGCAGGCAGCAGGCGCAGGCGGTTGTTGCGGCAAGACAGAAAATTGTTGAAGGCGCTGTTGGTATGGTTGATATGGCCTTGCGCGCTTTGAGTGAGCAGCATATTGTTGTTCTTGATGAGGAGAAAAAAGCAACGATGGTTAATAACCTTATGGTTGCGCTCGTCAGTGAAGTTTCCGCTCAGCCGGTGATAAATACCGGAACGCTGTATTCATAAAGATACCGTTATGGAAGAGATAAGATACGAACGCGGCCGGCAGTTTCAGTTGAAACGGCCTTCAATCTGGCGCGAACGTTTTGAGTTAATGGACGGCCCGCAGACAATCGCGGTGATGTTTTTCCCCAAGTGGTACAGCGACCGCGCGGAAATAAATTTCACCGGTGGGAAAAGTTTCGAGATAATGGCGAAAAATTTTTTCCGCCTGACTCTGATGATCCGGGAAAAAGGATATGAAAATCCTGTTGCCGAATACGAAGCCTCTTTCTTTGGCAAGAACAATATTCTGACCCTGCCGATGGGGGTTAAGATCAGATTGGTGTATAAACTAATGAAAGATGACTGTGAACTGCAGACGGAAAACGGAACAGCGCTTTTTACGGTGAAACGCAAATCCTTATTAAGCCAGGATTACGACGTATATATTGAAAATAATTCGGAATATCTTGAAAAACATCCCTGGATGATACTCTTCGCCTGTTATAAACTCCATCAGAGAAAAAAGAGAAGACACTGAAAACACGGAAGAAGACAGATGGCTGAGAAGAAAAAATTTCTTTTACGGGTTGATGACAATGTCTATAAGATGCTTGAGAAGTGGTCCTCGGACGAACTCAGGAGCATTAACGCGCAGATTGAATATCTTCTTAAAGACGCCCTTGTGAAGAACGGAAGATATAAGAGTGATGAAAAGGAGAAAGAAAAATAATA
>CAIMOS010000094.1 GCA_903843135.1 uncultured Ignavibacteriales bacterium
ATATAATAAAGAATATTCCCGCAATAAGTTTTTTCCTGTAGCGGAGAAAGTATTTTTTTAGCGTATATAAATTTTTCATCGTTCAGTCACATATTACATAAAAGCAGCCTGCCGGGAAATAATTCCCGGCAGGCGATAATACCTCACATAAAATATTTACAATCCTGCTGAATACAGGAATAAATATTCTTATTCAATAACAGCGAAGCCGGTATACTTCTGAAGAGCCTTAGGCACTATGATTTTGCCTTCAGGGGTCTGATTGGTCTCAAGCAATGAAACCATTAACCTGCTTGTCGCGAGCCCAGACCCGTTAAGTGTATGCACAAAATCAGATTTTTTATTGTCTTCGCGTTTGTATTTAATGTTCGCGCGCCTTGCCTGGAAATTCTCAAAATTACTGCAGGATGAAATTTCAAGCCACTTCTGTTCCGCCGGGGACCACGCTTCGATATCATAACACTTTGCCGCGGAAAAACTAAGGTCTCCGGTACAGAGCATTAATACTCTGTACGGTATCTGCAGTTCTTTAAGTATATCTTCTGCATCATTAACTAATTTTTCAAGTTCATCATACGAAGTTTCAGGCTTTACAAATTTTACCATCTCAACTTTGTTAAACTGGTGAACGCGTAAAAATCCTTTTGAATCTTTTCCGTATGAACCGGCTTCCCTTCTGAAACACGCGGAATACCCGACAAACTTAATCGGAAGTTCTTTCTCCTGCAGAGTTTCATCCCTGTAGATATTGGTCAGGGGCACTTCAGCGGTCGGAATTGGATAGAGGCCGTCTTTCTCGATGGCATACATATCATCTTCCATTTTGGGTATCTGTCCCGTTCCTTTCATTGATTCTCTGTTAACCAGGAAAGGAGGGAAAATTTCGGTATAACCGTGTTTCTGAAGATGGAAATCGAGCATATAGTTAATCAGCGCTCTCTCAAGCGTTGCGCCTTTTCCCTTATACAGAGGAAATCCTGAACCGGATAATTTTGTTCCGCGTTCGAAATCGAGAATATTTAATTTTTTTCCGAGTGAAGTATGATCAAGTGTCTCATTAGTTTTTTCAAAGCTGAATCCTTCAGGGAGCCACCTTCTCACTTCAACATTTTCCTCCGCGGATGATCCGACAGGAACTGACTCGTGCGGCAGGTTAGGGATGTACATCAATATTCCGTTGAGTTCCTCATCCAGTTCTCTCAGGCGCGCATCGTTTCCGGAAATCTTATCGCCGATTTCCTTTATTTCCGCCATCAAGGCAGCCGCATCGCCGCCGGACTTTTTGATCTGCCCGATTTGCTGTGACCCGGCGTTGCGTTTCGCTTTTAATTCATCCGTTTCAAACACAAGTTTTCTTCTCTCTTCATCGAGCTTTAATATCTCTTCAACGCGGGAGGGTTCCTTTTTATTGGTTATCCCTTTAACCACAAGCTCCGGGTTTTCCCTTATAAGCTTAATATCTAACATATATTTTTTCTCTTTCTAAACTATTTAACTACAATATTAAAAATTTTATTCCTGACGAAAATTTCTTTTACGGTCTGCTTTCCGTCCGTGAATTTCTTTACTCTTTCATCGTTCTTAGAAACAGTCTTTATCTCATCTTCAGGCGCATCAACAGCGAATGTAATCGTTGCGCGCAGTTTACCGTTCACCTGGACCGCGTAATTAACGGAATCTTCGGCGAGAGCGCTTTCATCAGCATTGTACCATACAGGCGCGGCAAAAACGGATTTTTCAAAGCCAAGGACCTGCCGGCACTCTTCACCGAAATGCGGAGCCAATGGCGAAATCATAAGCGAAAAGCGGTCAAGATAGAAGAGTTTAACCTCATCACTGCAGACGTCAAATTGCTTCTGCGCTTCGTTCGTCAGTTCCATCAATGCCGCAATTGCAGTATTGAAGCGGAAATGCTCAAGCTCCGTTTCATATTTATGTATGGTTTGATTCAGTTTTCTGTATACTGCTTTTTCAGCTTCGTTCAGCGCAGAGAGGTCATATTTCGCCGCAGTTTTTACCCTGCCTGCCAATCCTTTGTAAGCCGAATAGAGATCAAATACCCTGCCGATAAAACGGTCAACTCCCGTAATGCCTTTGTCGCTCCAGTCGCCTCCCTGTTCATAGGGGCCCATAAACATCAGGTACATCCTGAAGACGTCCGCGCCGTGCCTTTCAATGAAAGAATCGGGATTCACAACATTATTTTTCGATTTCGACATCTTAGCACCCTGGTTCGTAATCGTACCCTGGTGGACTAAATGCTGGAACGGCTCATTTGATTTAGTAAGGCCCAGATCGCGTAAAAACTTGTGAACAAATCTTGCATACAACAAGTGCATCGTAGCGTGCTCGGCGCCGCCAACGTACATATCAACCGGAACCCACTTATCAGTCTTCTCGGTTTCAAAAATATTTTCACTGAAATGCGGATTAAGATACCTGAAGTAATACCAGGATGAATCCACAAATGTATCCATAGTATCGGCGTCACGCTTAGCATCTTCGCCGCACTTTGGGCATTTTACATTCATAAAATTATGGTTGCTGTTAAGCGGCGATTCACCCGTTGGCCTGAATTCAACCTCATATGGAAGTTCTACCGGAAGGTTTTCTTCAGGTACCGGCACCTCCCCGCAGGAAGGGCAATGGATTATCGGAATTGGTGTTCCCCAGTATCTCTGGCGAGAAATAAGCCAGTCACGCAGCCTGAAATTTATCTTATCGCGGCCGCTGTTGATGCTCTCCAAATATTCAGTGATTTTTTCTTTAAAAACTTCAGACTCTAAACCGTCAAACTGTCCGGAATTAATCGCGGTACCGGCTTCGGTAAAAGCGGCTTCTAATTCAGAGGCCGGATCTGTTCCCGCTTCGAGAACAACCTTTCTAATCGGCAGTCCGAACTTTGTAGCGAACTCAAAATCACGCTCATCGTGGGCCGGAACTGCCATCACGCAGCCGGTGCCATATGTCAGAAGCGCGTAGTCCGCAGTCCACACAGGAACCTGCTCTCCGTTAACCGGATTAACTGCAAATGCCCCTGTTGGAACACCGGTCTTCTCTTTTACAGTGGAAGTTCTTTCAATCTCTGTTAATGATTTTACTGAGTCGCGGTAAGCATTTACTTTTTCTTTATTATCCGGTGTCGTGATTTTATCAACCAGCGGATGTTCGGGCGCGAGAACAACATAGGTGACTCCGAAAAGCGTGTCAGGCCGCGTTGTGAACACAGAAATTTTTTCACCGCTGCCGGCAACTTTAAAATCTACTTCGGTCCCTTTACTTTTTCCGATCCAGTTTTTCTGCATCAGTTTAGTTTTTTCCGGCCACTGAATTGTATCCAGTCCCTGGAGGAGTTCTTCCGAATATTCGGTGATCTTAAAGAACCACTGGGTTAAACTTTTCTGAATAACCTCAGATCCGCATCTTTCACAGCTTCCGTCAGAGAGCACCTGCTCATTTGCTAAAACTGTCTGGCAGGAAGTACACCAGTTAACCGGCGCGTTCTTCCGGTATGCCAGCCCTTTTTTATATAGCTGCAGAAAGAGCCACTGGTTCCATTTATAGTATTCCGGGACGCAGGTCATCAGTTCGGCATCCCAGTCGTACATACAGCCTATGCGTTTAAGTTGCGCGCGGATATCCCCGATGTTTTTCATCGTGCTGTCGTAGGGGTGAATGCCGGTTTTGATGGCGTAATTTTCGGCAGGAAGGCCGAATGCATCATATCCCATCGGCTCGAATACATTGAAGCCGCGAAGTTTCTTGTAACGTGCCCAGGTATCTACCGGGCCGTAATTATACCAGTGACCGCAATGCAGTTTGGCTCCGGAAGGGTATATAAACATTACAAGCGTATAAAGCTTTTTTGCCTCAGATTCATAATCAGACTTATTTACTTTATTTTCTTCCCAATACTTTTGCCATTTAGCTTCAATCTCGTTGGCAGGATATCTCATATATTTTTCGCTGTTTAGAATTAAAAATTAACCTTTAAGATATGAAAAAAGGGGCTATTTTTTAGCGTATTTCGGGGGAACCGGAGGGTCTAATTAAAAATTAAAAATTAAAAATTAAAAATGAAGAATTAAAAATTTTTAGGAGTCGGATTTTCTCCGGGAACGGGATTGTATAAAGCTCCAATAGAACACTGATGACACTGATTTGACTGATCTTCGCTGATCAACCATTGCGCCTCCGCGGCTTTGCGAGAAACCCTGCAGCTATCAGTGATTATCAGTTCTGATCCGTAAAATCTGTGTTCCATTTCCCCTTACCACAGCAGAACAACTCCTTCTCAGGCCCGGTTCTTTAGCGCATCAAAAAAGCTGCAATAGAACACTGATGATACTGATTTTACTGATCTTCGCTGATCAACCTTTGC
>CAIMOS010000095.1 GCA_903843135.1 uncultured Ignavibacteriales bacterium
GTCATAAAGCTTATAGAGAGGATATTTTAATTTTTTTAATCCTTTGCCGCGGTCGAATCCGTTTCCGTTATAATCATACGCGAGTTCCAGGGCTTTATTAAAAAGCTTCTCGACTTTTTCTCCCTTCTCTTTTATTCCTTTCTCTATATTCTTCCGGAAACTTTTCGCAAGAGAAGGAACGCTTAGAAGAAAAGATGGCCTGATCTCTTTGATGTTTACCGGTATGTTCCGCAGAGTTTCCAGCGGAGTTTTCCCGATCTGGACTGCCGCCATAGAAGCGCCGTTTTTCATCAGCGTGTATATTCCGGCAGTGTGCGCGAACGCGTGGTCCCACGGGAGGATCAGAAGCGAAACATAGTATTCCGGAATAGGGAGGCGGGCGCTTGCCTGCTCAACATTGGACGTATAATTTCTGTGTGTTAAGATTATACCTTTGGGATCCGCGGTTGTGCCGGAAGTATAACAAATATTAACATAATCATTTTCCTTTACTGATTTCCATCCCGATTCAAAAACTGTAATGTTATCTTTTAAATACTGATCACCGCGCCGGATTACATCATCAATAAAAATTTCATCGGGCTGAATATCAGCCGGCTGGTCTAATAAGATTATTTTCTCAAGGTCCGGCAGATCATTTTTTATTGCAGTGATTTTATCGCGCTGCCCTGCTGATATGATTGCTATCTTGCAGCCTGAATGCGCGAGCCGGAATTTCAGATCGGCCGGTTCGTCAATTTTAACGGAAACCGGAACGCTGATAGCGCCGCAGTAAAGAACCCCCAACTCCGAAACCACCCAGTCTTTCCGCCCCTCTGCAATAAGCGCAGCCCTGTCGCCGTGGGAGAGGCCAAGCGATTTCAGTCCGGCCGCGAATAAATATACGCGCGAACGGATTTGTTTATAAGTATGGCCTTTATAAGAATCGGTTTGCTTCTCCCAGATTAAGACATTCTCAGGATAGCGCTGAACGCTCTCCTCGAACATTTGCGGAATGGTGCGTTCCGGCATAACAATAACTCCGTGAAGTTGTTAAAATCAGTTAATTAAAATTACCGGATTCCTGTTGTTAATCCTATCGAAGAATTTTAATTTTTGGGTCAGTTTCTGCGCTGATCGGATTACTAATCCGAGTTACGGGACGAGGGTAGAGTGTTCCGTATCGTGGAATAGCATTCCGCGCAGGGTTTGAATAGTCGATAGCCACAAAACACCTCGGCGATGATAAATACCTGCGGTTTATATCGGGGAGAACTGTTGTACTGCGCCGATCGGATTACTAATCCGGATTACGGGGGAGCGTTCCGTAATTCTATTTACTAATGTTCCGGACACAGTTAATGTACTGCCCTGTTTAGATTTGTCCATCTTAATTCCTATATGCAAAGTTCTTGCAGAATCTTAAACCCCAAAGAAATATTTACCCCGACACTTGACAATAAAAAAATCAATATCTATTTTATATGCGGTAATAAAAATGGATAATTCATACAACACGATGGGACTAAAAACCGCGGTTAAATGTTCCAATACCCATTCTCTCGCCGAATTGCGTCCCGCGCGATCTGCTTTCTATAACATCACATTTTTCGCTTTCATCATTTTATTTTTCAACAAATGATGTTTGGATATTGCAACCAATTAATGTTCGTGACAAGAATATTGAATCAGGAGATCGCAGAATTTTTGCCTCACATATATTTTTATGTCATAAAATCTGCCGTGTGTAACAGTTTGCTTAGTAAATATCGCGGGGTAATTACTTAAGAGTCGGATCAAAAGAAACCGGGAATATTAGAATTTGAGAAATCAAGGATATCGCAAATAAAAAACAAAATCATGTCGGGAGTTATATATGAAAAAAGGATTCGTTCTGATCGTTATTATCATATTTATGATCGTGTTTGCTCAAGAAGCGTATTGTCAGTTATCACTGACAAATGCAGGCACCGCAGTTGTTGTTAATTTTAGCACTGCAATTGCGGGAGTAAATGAATTAAACGTAGCAAGTGTCATTAACCAGCAAATGATGCACTCCAGTCCTGGATCCAATATGCTGGATGCGGATGCCTGGGCGTTTGCTGCTGATGGCGCCGTAAGTGGTTCCGCCGCATCGTTTCCGGGCAGTTTAACCGCAAATTTTGATATGACAATATCATCAGGGAATTCGACAAATGGATGGGGTATGGCAAATATTTCTTCGGACAGAGAACTTGCCATATTTCCGACTGGCTCCTATGCAACACCCGGTTCCGTAACTCTAAAGGTAATCAATAAAACCGGATATGCTCTAAATGAGCTGGTGATTTCATACAATATTCGCTCATATAATGATCAGGCAATGGCGAGTAAAGTGGAATTTTGGCATTCTCCGTCAAATACAGAAAACAGTTATGCTATTGTAAACTCGGCCACATTTGTCTCAACACCCACCGCTAACCTTACATTCGAATCCGCATCCCCTTCAGTTTCCATTTCAGGACTGAATGTTGCTAATAACTCATCCTATTATCTTCGCTGGTTTTTTGACGATTTCTCCGGAACAGGGAGCCGGGATGAATTCTATCTAGATGATATTTCTGTTCAGGGAAATGCGATTTTGCCAGCTTCGATATCCGTATCCACATCATCATTAAGCGGATTTAGTTATCCCGTAGGCGCAGGGCCTTCAGTTTCTCAATCGTACAATTTATCCGGAAGTAATTTGTCCCCTGCTTCGGGCGGCATAACGGTAGCAGGCTCAACAAACTACGAAGTATCTACAGATAATTCGTCCTTTAGCAGTGCGGTCAATGTCGCATATTCCGGCGGGGCGCTTAGTTCCACGCCAGTATATGTTAGGTTAAAAGCAGGTTTGTCAGTTGGAAGTTATTCCTCTGAAACAATATCTAATTCCGGAGGCGGTGCTTCTGCGCAAAATGTTACTTGCAGTGGATCAGTTTTGGCAGTTTCACCTTCAATCCAGTCTTCAAATATCTCTTTTGTCTCAGGCACCGCAACTTCATTTACGATAAACTGGAATAATGGCGATGGTGCCGGTCGAATAACTGTAATGCGTGCCGGTGGTGCCGTTAACAGCGACCCCACTGACGGAACAACATATACTCCTAATATAATTTTTTCAAGTGGTTCGGAAATTGGAACCGGTAATTATGTTGTCTATAATTCTACAGGGAATAGTGTAACTGTAACCGGACTAACACCCGGTACTACTTATTACGTTTCAGTGTATGAATATAATGGAACAGGAAGCACTATAAATTATCTTAACGCAAGTCCGGCAACCGGGAGTTATGCCGTCGAAAATGCAATATATCTTGACGGGTCCGGCGTTACAACCGAAAATTTTAATTCTCTTGTTTACTCCGGTTCTTCCTCTTCTTTACCTGTTGGCTGGTATTTATACGAAACAGGTACCGGCGCAAACACAGCCTATGCAGCTGGTACGGGCTCCGGCGGCTCAGGAGAAACTTATAGTTTTGGAACTGCTGCGAATAATGACAGAGCTTTAGGGACGCTAAGAGACGATAACCTGATCTCAACGATAGGAGCAAAACTATATAATAATACAGGTATCACAATAACTCAATTGCCTCTCGCTTATGTAGGTGAACAATGGCGCTTAGGCGCTATCGGCAGAACTGACAGGCTCGATTTTCAATATAGTATTAATGCTACTTCTTTGTCAGACGGTACCTGGACAGATTTTAATGCTCTTGATTTTTCTGCGCCAATCTCCACGGGTACAACGGGACAGCTAGATGGTAATTCATCGGCTAACAGGGTAAGTATATCCGGTACAATTACGGGATTAAATGTACTAAACGGTAATTCTATTTGGATACGCTGGACTGATCCCGATGTGGCCGGTTCCGAAGACGGTTTGGCAATTGATGACTTCAGCCTTAATGAGTCTGCTCTCCCCGTCGAGCTAACATATTTTTCTGCAAGATTAATAAACGGCGAAGCGGCGCTGATCTGGCGGACGGCAACGGAAGTTGATAACTACGGTTTCGAAATTGAAAGAAGCAAAGACCGGGTTGCCTGGGAAAAACTGGCTTTCGTTCCGGGATCCGGTAACAGTAATTCGGAAAAAGAATATTGCTATACAGATAAAACAGCATCTTCGGGTAAATTTTATTACAGGCTTAAACAAGTTGATACAGACGGGAGTTATGAATACAGCGCAGTGGTTTCTGTGGATTTAGGTATGATCCCCGGAGGATTTATACTCTCGCAAAATTATCCCAATCCTTTTAACCCGTCAACTTCAATACGGTTTGCTTTTAACGAAGATACAAAAGCGTCTGTTATTGTATATAATATTCTCGGTGATGAGATTCGCGAAGTTTTTAATAATACCGCTGAAGCGGGAAGAATATATGAGATTAACTTTGATGCAACAGGCCTTACGAGCGGTATATATTATTATAAACTGATCAGTTCTGCGGGTTCCGATGTAAAAAAGATGCTCCTGGTCAGATGATTAAGCGCCCTTAACCAACTACTTAAGTTTCAGTATTTTGCTTCGCGCGCTGCTTTTGCCGGTGCGGAGTTCGATAAAATAAATTCCGGCGGGGACGGATTCGTCGGTCAGGTAAATTTCGTGGCCGCCGCTTTCAAAGAATCCGTTATAAATATTTTTTATTAATTCTCCCTGAATGTTGTATAAGTTAAGTGATACCTCCTGATCATCAGGCAGATAGATTTCAATTGTGGTTTTGCTGATGAACGGGTTCGGGTAATTGCGGATGTTGATCTTTTTCCCGCCGTTGTCGGAATATTGAAGGCTATTGCGAACCCCCGTTGCTTCGGGAGTGTAACGGAATATACATCCCTGGCTTCCGACTGCATATCCTTTTGTTGAGTCTACAAACTTTAAGTCGAATATATCTGTTAGTTCGGGGAAGAGGTAAACATTCCAGGTCCTGCAGGTATCAAATGAATATATCATTTTATTCGCAAATGTAAGCGGGCTCCACGCTTCGCCGGGTTTGCGGAAATCAATGGCTTTTGCAATGCCGAATATTTCGAGACTGGTATATGTCCACGTTTCCCCCGCGTCGGTAGATCTTACAATTCCGGTTCCGTACTCAAAATCGCCGCCGACGGAAATTATGTTCATCGAGTCGAGATAGTAAACCGCATTAAGCGGTTCCGGGCTGTAGCAGTTTGATGTCCAATCTTCTCCGTTATTCGTGGTGCGCCATAATACTCCGGAGATGTCCACGTGTCCCCCCGCGGCAAGCCCGAACTGACTGTTATAAAAATTGTAATGAAGTACCGGGAAGAATGAACAGAAGCCCGGCACGATACCTTCCGGCCTCCACTCGTTGCCGCCGTCGAAAGTCCTGTACATATGCCCCTCATATCCGCCGAGCCAGCCGTTAAGCGAATCCGAAAAATATACCGTCAGCAGAAAAATATCAGGTTCATCCCACGGCACTTTCTTCCAGTAGGCGCCGCCGTTGGTCGTATGGATCAGCATAGTCCCGTAAGGCAGGGTATCCAGCCGCCAGGTAACGCCCCATCCGTTGTTCCTGTCCGAAAAGTGGATGTCGTAAATATCTGTTTCAACGCCCGATCTTTGAGAGAACCAGTTCATTCCGCCGTTCGTAGTCGCGATAACAGCGCCCGAATCTCCCGCTGCCCATCCGTAAAGCGAATCAACAAAATGAAGATTACGCAGTGTATGGGTTGTCGGTGAGGGCACGGGTTCCCACACCGGCTGAGCGCGGCCGGCAGCCGCGGAAAGCAGGAATAATATAAGTATGTAAAGTTTTCTCGGGCGCATTTATAACAAAGAAACGAATTGATTTATTGTAGTCAAAGATAACAAAATTCCGGGTGAATGGGGGCGAGGTACCGGCTTCACTGAATCGAAAATGAAATCGGAACCGCCCGATAAATTATTAGCCTGAACGTTCAAAAATCAGCCTGCGTGGGATGCGGACCAAAAAATATTTATTGTTTTGGATTTCCGGAAAATTTTTTAATTCGACCCGGTTCTTTAAGTAAGTATCCGTTCACAGTACAACTCCTCCGCTCCGCTTATTTTCAGACCCAAGAACCAGCGGTTATCAAATCTTTTTTCTACAGCCTTGTTCTGCGTTGATTGAGGATACAGTCGTATCACTGCTTGCCACGTACAGTACGGGCTAACCAACATCAGGCTCATTGCAAAATCATCACTCCAATAAGCCGTTCAAATTATACAGGAACAGGTCTCCTGAAGCGACAGGTACAGTAACATTAACAGTGTCAGTTACAGTGTCGGTGACAGGGAAGATGCCGTCCGCGCGAGAGCCGGGGCAAATAAAATAAATTTTTAAAATTCAATAAAAATCCTTGACAATTCCATTTACTTTGCATAAGTTATACTAAGAAGTATAATACTTATCAGTATAATAACAGGAAACATCATTTTGCAGATTTATTTCAGGAACGAGCAGTTAAACCGGCTTGATTCGATTTTTGATTCCGTTAAGAAAGGGTCAAATTTCGTTCTGTTGTCGGGTAAAAGAAGGGTGGGGAAAACCACGCTCGCCAGGGAACACCTGAGAAGCAGAAGAGGGGCATACATTTCCGTGAGCATTAAAGCATCGGCCCTTCAGCTTGGCGATATATCAGATTACCTTAAGACTTTCGATTTTACCGGTGACTTCATACCCGGATTCAGAAGCTGGGAAGAATTTTTTCTTTTCATTTTCCACATAGCCAAGGATAAACCGGTCAACCTTGTTGTTGACGAGTTTCACAATTTTGAAAAAACCGAACCGGATTTTCTTTCGTCACTAAAGGGGCTTTGGGACCTCCACGCTTCAAAGTCGATGCTGAACCTTATTGTCATTTCGAACAACGAACATTTTGTAAACAGGACATTCTTTCAACCCGGCGGCCAGCTTTACGGAATAAACAATCATACCATCAGAATAAAGCCGTTCAGTTTTTCGGAAGTCCTGAAAATCGCGAAGCTCCATTCATCCACACTAAGTTTCCGGAACATTAAAACCCTTTACCTGATCTTCGGAGGGCTCCCGAAATTTTATTACCTGATCTATCAGTCTGAACTTTGGAAAAGCAGCGTTGAGGAGATACTGCGCGAACTCATATTCAGGAAATACGCGCCCCTTTCTTACGAACTAAATGAACTTATCGCGACGGAATTAGGGAGGGAGAACAAAGTTTATCTTTCAATACTGCAGTCGATCGCGCTGGGCAAAAATGTGGTTTCCGAAATAGCTGAAAGCGTTTCGATACCCGTTACCAACACAGGTAAGTACCTGGGAGAGCTTGAAAAGCAGAGGGGGCTGATAAAGCGGAAGGTCCCGCTCGGCACAGCCGACCCTTCAAAGTCGAAGAACGGCAAATACTTTTTCAGAAACTACTTTGACAATTTCTGGTTCAGGTTTATCCAGCCGGACATTATCAGTTACGAGCTGGGTGAATTTGACAGGATGATGAAGCGCGTTATGGAAGATCTCGATGCATACGTCCGCGAGCGTTACCCGCTTCTGCTGAAGGAGATTTTCCGGGAAAGCAGGAGCTGCAGAGAGATACTGAAGATAACCGGCTCGCCCGATGTGATAATCGGTGAACTATGGACGCGCAAAACAAGTTTTGATTTGGCGCTAATTGACGACCGGCTCCATACGCTGAAACTTTGCAGAATCTATACATTAGATAACAGGGCCACTGTGCCTGAGATAAAGATACTTAAGCAGGACCAGAAAGAAATCGAGAAGCAGTATCCGAAGTATAAACCGGAACTGGTGCTCTTTTCTGAAAATCAGCCTCCGGCCGGAGTGCTGGAACTGCTTCCTCCGGGCATAAAGATATTTCGTATTGATCACCTGGAAGAAGTTATTAAGTCCGGAAACGCCGCGCAGGTTTTGCGCCGGCAGGGCACAAAGCGGCACGGCGATAAGCCGGTCCGCCCGAAATATTTAAGAAAAAAACAAAAAGTATTAAACTGAAATAATTTATGAACATTAAAAGCGCAGCATATCAGGGTTATCCTTTCCGTCAGCCGTCCGTCCGCACGGGAACAGTTGCAGATAGAAATGATATTTACCCGCATCTGAAAAGGGCCGCGGATATACTATTATCACTTCTTCTGCTCCTTTTGTTTTCGCCGCTGATGCTTTTGCTTTTGGTTGTTATCAGGATCGAAACGGGAGAAAATCCGCTCTTCATCCAGGAGAGGGGGCTGACGCTCGAAAAGTTCCGTTTCAGGATATATAAACTGCGCACGCTCAGGACAGTCAGATCCGGAGGTGATAACGCGGCCGCGGATATTTTCTTAAAGTCAGGGCTTTCCGACAGGATCACCTTTACGGGCAGGCTGTTAAGGAAGACAGGGCTTGATGAACTTCCGCAGCTTATAAATGTGCTGAAAGGGGAGATGTCGTTTATCGGCCCGCGCCCCTTTTCGCTGGAAGATCTTGAACTGATGAAGGAGCAGTCGCCGGCATATTATGCTACGAGGAACAGCATAACTTCAAAACCAGGCATCTCCGGTTACTGGCAGATATTCGGCGACAGGAGTAAAGGAATGGTTAACCTTATGGAAATGGAAATGAAATACGAGCAGGAAAAATCCGCCGGGCTTGATCTCTTTCTTTCAGCGCTTACAGTGCCGGTGGTTCTCTTTGCAAAACATATGGACGCTATTACAATTAACAATTAACAATTATCAATTGTCAATTAATTACAGGGAGATCAGGATGGAAGACGAGATTTTTGCTCCGTCGGTTTTGGAAGTTGTTTTTCTGGCAGTGATTGCTTTAATGTTATTGGTACTGACCGGCGCGCTTTCTGCTTTCAGGAAAGTGAAACGGGTTTTTACCCTCCGCGCCGCGGTGTAATAAGTTAAAGCGCTTTGAACCGCTGAGAAGCGGTGATTAAGCCGGGCGGGCCCGCGGCCCGCCCGGGCGGATAGATATCGTGTTAACAAAAAATAACATTCTGTTAACGGTTTGATAATATATGGACCTAGCGCGCCGGTTATTTTTGATAAGTAAATCGGCCGGTGAAAAAATTGTATCAGTTGCATTTACGCCTGTACTCTCCCCTGCGCGCATATCTGCCGGGTATGAGTATGAGTTATAAATATTAAGTTTATAAAATTATTTAATTATATAAAAGGACACATTAAATGAAAAAGAGTTACGTTTTAACCGCACTCCTGTTGCTGTTTTTGGGAATGGG
This sequence comes from uncultured Ignavibacteriales bacterium, assembly GCA_903843135.1. Taxonomy (GTDB): domain Bacteria; phylum Bacteroidota; class Ignavibacteria; order Ignavibacteriales; family Ignavibacteriaceae; genus JABWCL01. The sequence goes on from CAIMOS010000095.1 coordinate 9,211, forward strand.
GAGTGTGGGGTATGGGCAGATTTTGACATTTGAATTTTCCGCTCTAGCTGGAGACGAAGCAACAGCAGCATCCAATTCAAATCATGCAAATATTACTTCATCAACGATCTCAAGAGGAGCTGGATTAACAGCTTCGGGAAATACTGGTAGATTTAATGCAACAAGTTGGGCAACAACCTCGATAGCGAATGCTGTTTCAGGAAACGACTATATGGAGTTTACTATAACACCTCAAACTGGATATAAATTTTCTGTTACAAGTATAGTCGTGCAATGGCAGAGATCTGCTTCTGGTAATACGGCAATTTCCCTTCGAAGTTCGTTAGACTCATATGCCTCCGATATTGATGCGGTTAAAAATGTAACAGACGGTACGACTACTCAAACTTTTACTTGGACGTTTAGTCACGCTAATCAAACGTCAGCCGTGACATATCGTTTTTACTCTTATGCCGAGGCAACAACTGGTTCAGGAGGTCCTGGGGATGGTACGGGTAATGATATAGTTGTAAATGGCACAACAGCATCTGCTGCAAGTTCTTCTTCAGATATAATTTTAAGTACCTCTTTTACTTTCCCCACCAATATAAATTATACTTCCTATCAGGGAACCAATCCATTAACTTCAGGAAACTCAATTGAGGTTGCACAATTTGATGTTCGTGACGGCGGTGGTTCGACAGATGCCGATGCACTGAGCACAATTTTAACGGCAATCAATTTGAATGTGACAAATTCGGGTTCGTTAAGCAGAATTGCTTTGTTTGACGGAACGACAAATATTGGGGAGGTAGCTGGAGGCGCATCTGCGTCTTTCTCGAGCTTGAGTCTGAATGCAGCTGACAACGGATCAAAAACATTTTCCATCAGAGTAAGTTTTTTCAGTACTGTAACAGATAATCAACAGTTTTCTTTTACGGTTAGCAGCGCGACAGCCTCAGCCTCGGGTTCCGGATTTGCCGCGGCAAATGCAGGTGGGGCGGCAACTACAACGACGGGGGATAATAATAGGATTGAGGTTACCGCATCCGATATTGTTTTTCAACAAAATGTCAGCACTGTGCCAATCAGCACTGTAATGACCCCTCATCCGACACTCAGAGCTATTGACGCTAATTCGAATCTGGATTTAGATTATTCATCATCCTGGTCGGTTGCTGTAACTACGGGTGACGTTACGTTTGACGGTACTGCAACAATTAGCGGCCCCTTCTCTTCCGGAGCGGCAACACTTAGTAACCTTATTTTTGATGCCTCCGGAACGGGCAATATAATTGAAGCTACTAGCGGTTCATTTACCGATCAGAGTTCTTCGTTTGATGTAACCGATCCGCAGCCGGAAATAAATATTAAACAAGATATAACCGATTATCTTACCGGCAGCACCTATGCTTTCGGTAATCAAACTTCGGGCACCTCCTCATTAGCCATTACTTTTACTATTGAAAATATGGGCTCTGCAGAACTTTTACTCAGCGACTCGCCCAAAATTGTGAAAAGCGGCACGAATGCTTCTGAATTTACAATCAATCAAGAATCAACTAGTTCACCAGTAGGCGTGGGTTTAAGTACAACATTTAGTATTACTTTCAGCCCTACCAGCCAGGGTTCAAAAACTGCAATGATTAGTATAGCAAATAATGACCCAAATGAGAACCCGTATGAAATAAACCTGACTGGAACCGGAACTGTCACGGCATCTTCTGATATCGTAAATACTGCGGTTTATTCCTATACCGCAAACGTAGACTATGCAAGTTATCAAACAGCGTCAACTCTGACAACCGGGAACTCGGTTGGTGTAAATGGACTAACAATCCGCGACGGCGGAGGATCAAGTGATGCTGATAATCTCGGAACAACTCTGACGGCCATCAATTTCACCACCGGCGGCTCTACCGCAATCAGGACAGCTGCTCTCTTTGACGGCAGTACAAATGTTAGCGAAGTCGCGATAAATGGAGCGACGACTATAACATTCAGCGGATTAAACCTAACAGCAAGTGATAACGGAACAAAGGATTTTGAACTGAGAGTTACTTATCAAGGAACAGTAACTGATAATCAGCAGATTACTCTTACCGTAAGTTCTGCGACAGCATCAAGTGCAGGCTCCGGTTTTGCAGCAGCGAACGCAGGCGGCGCTGCTTCAAGTGTAGCCGGGGACAATAACAAAATTGAAGTAACCGCGACTAAATTTAATTTTTCCACGCAGCCTTCTAACACTACCGTGAATACAGGATTCTCTTCTGCTGTTGAGGCTTCAGACGCCAACAACAACAGGGACCTGGATGCAACTACCAGTGTAACACTTAGTGCTTCGGCGGGTACTCTTTCTTCTGCGACTGGACTTACACAAAATCTAGTATCAGGAATCTACTCATGGACGGATTTGCAAAACAATACCGCAGGAACAGGAGTTACGCTTACGGCAAGTGGGGCTCTAACCTCGGCTACAAGCACTGCATTTAGAATCTTATCGGCCCAACCTGCAGCTCAAGCTTCTGTAATAACATTCTCTAATATTGGTATGACCTCTATGGCTGTAAGCTGGACAAACGGTGACGGCGCAAACAGAATGCTTGTTGGAAAGGCTTCCGGCACACCAGGAACTCCTGTCGATGGAACAACATACTCTGATAATTTAATTTTTGGATCCGGTGGGACTATCGGCACTGGCGAATTTGTGTTATACAAAGGTAGTGGAAGCACAGTGAGTGTTTCGGGATTAAGCCCTAACACAACATACACCTTTAAAGTATTTGAGTATAACGGAGAGGGTGGAACTGAAAATTATTTTACGACCAGTAATGCTTCGAGTCAAACAACTCTGGGGATAATATACTATTCTACTGGTAGTTTTGATCCTTCTCAAACTACAAGTTGGAACAGCAATCGCGATGGTTCAGGATCATCTCCTACCAATTTCTCATCTGGCGAAAGGTTTGTAATAGAGAACGGAGATTTAATGACCACCGCAAATATTTGGACTGTAAGTGGTTCTAATGCGACAATTGAAATAGAAAACGGTGGTTCATTAACCTGTGCGAATAATGTTACAACAGAAAGATTAAATATTCTTGCGGCTGGAAATTTAACTGTCAATTCGAGCATTACTTTAACCGTTAACAATGGAAATTCAATAGGGTTCGATGTAAATGTGGATGGAACCCTGATAAATAAGGGCACCTTGACATTTGGTGCGTCAGCATCAATGACGGTGAATTCCGGAGCCACATATATTCATAATACCACTACATCAGCTTCGACTTTATTGGGATCTACAACATTAAATGCCGGCAGTTACTTTGTTTATCGTGGTAGCAGCACTATAAATGTAGCAACATCATTTTCTGGCAGAACATTTGGTAATCTAACTTTTGAGAGCAGTTCTGGGGCTCTGTCAATTTCGGCATCAGGATCGAGTTCGTTTACAGTCAATGGTAATTTGACTATTTCCTCAGGAGTTACGATTTCAACTACTATGACCGGGGCATGGGTAATTGCCGGGAATTTTACGAATAACGGCACTCTAACAAACAGTACAGGGACACAAGTTTATACCTTTACCGGGACGGGCAAAACAATTAGTGGAAATGGAACCATTTCATTTGAAACATGGAATGTAAATTCTGGTGCATCAATTACTCTTGGAAAAAATGTTAGTATTGGAAGCGGATTTACCGGAACAATTTCCGGCACACTTGAAAGTGGAAGCTATACGGTTAGTGGTGCAGGTGCTTTTACAATATCCAGCGGAGCAACATTAAAAACCGCAAATACTGCCGGGCTTAATGGGGCAATTACGGTTACAGGAACAAAGACTTTTGATGCCGGAGCAAATTATATCTTTAACGGATCAGCGGATCAAGTAACCGGGACTCTTTTAACAAGTGCAAACAATATAACTTTAACAAACTCTGCGGGGAAAGTATCTCTTTCCGGCAATATCGCGCTGGGGGGAGCATTAACGGTTCCAACAGGAAATACACTTGATGCTGGCACATCTATAATAAGCGGAGCAGGTGGTGTTGAAATTCAGAGTGGTGCAACATTAAAAATTGGCTCAGCAGACGGTATTAATTCTTCCGGAGCAACCGGTAATATTCAAACCACTATAAGGACTTTCGATGCCGGAGCCATCTACGAATATAACGGTTCTTCAGCTCAGGTTACCGGGACTGGATTGCCTGCAACATTAAGTGGTGGTTTAAAAATTAATAATTCAATAGGAGTTTCACCAAGTCAGCCCACCACAGTAAACGGCACACTCACTTTACAAGCGGGTGAGTTTAATACAACTACAAACGCAATAACGATTGGATCCGGTGCTTCTGTTGTCTATTCCGGCGGAAGCATTAATCCATCACTAACCCCCACAACTGTTAACAATTATACTCCGCCGGCAGGCACTACACTGACTTCAAACCCAACGGTTAACGGTACATTGTCATTGACGAATGGAAATTTGACCGTCTCTTCAGGCAATTATATTATATTGGGTTCAAGCGGCTCTCTCAGCGGTGAATCTGCAGGACACTATATTATCGGTGCAGTTCAGACAGATCGCACCTTAACGGGTTCGACAGGAGTAGATATCGGAGGTATGGGTGTCGTCATAAATCCGGAGGGGAACAATCTTGGAACAACCACTGTCAGACGTGTAGCCGGAGCTGATGGCATTGTTACCGTTGGCGGTAATTCAGGTATTAAAAGAAAATGGATCATCACACCAACTTCTCAACCTACAGGTAACGCAGTTTCTGTGACACTGAGTTGGGTTTCGGATGATAACAACGGCAAAACAATGAGCGCTCTTTATGTTTGGAAGAGTACAGATAACGGTTCAACCTGGGCATCAGTGGCGGGTCCATTTGACGGAAGTTCGCAAAGCATAACTTTCACAACCACCAGTTTCTCGCAGTTTACTTTGAGTGATAATAACAGCCCTCTCCCCGTCGAACTAACCTCCTTCACCGCGAAGCAAACTGCCGGTGCGGTTGTGCTGCACTGGAACACGGCAACGGAAGTGAATAATTACGGATTTGAGGTGCAAAAGTTAAAAGTTAAGAGTGAAGAGATAAGAGTTCCGGGTTCTGAGGAGAACTGGGAAGTTGCGGGATTTGTTCAGGGCCACGGAAACAGCAACAGTGAGAAGACTTATTCTTACAGCGACAGGCAGATTGACGCGGCGACAAAATATATCTACAGGCTGAAGCAGATTGACACGGACGGAAAATTTGATTATTCGAAGGAAGTTGAAGTTACTACCGGTATGCCGGAGAAGTTTGAACTTTCGCAGAATTATCCGAATCCGTTTAATCCTTCTACTATGATCGCTTACACCGTGCCGAAACAGGCAAATGTAACTTTGGAAATATTTGATATTACGGGCAACAGGATATCTCAGCCGGTCAACTCACTCCACGCGCCGGGTTCTTATTCGGTATCAGTGGATTTTAACAAAGGTATGCTCTCAACGGGAATGTACCTTTACAGGATGACAGCAACGGGCGAGGACGGATCGCTTATGTACACCGCAATAAATAAAATGATCTTAATTAAATAAGGGCAACTATATGGAAGGCAGAATTGCTGGCCAATGCAGCTGGAAAATAACAGACGGCGACTTCGTCTCCGGCGAAAAAACTTATGAGGACCGTCATAAAGAACTGGTGAGGGAAGAGGAAAAGACCACAAAAGGTTTGTTCCTTTCCCTGGCCGTACTCGCGATACCTGCAGTATTGCTGATACTGAGTATCGCCGCTAAAATAAAAATATAAACACAACAAATATTATAGAGGAAAAACAAAATGAAAAACGAAATCGTTGTACACGCAAACTGGGACATTACTCACGGAGACTATTTCCGTGAAGAGGATGAGTATGACAAACGGCACCAGAAGATCCAGAAAAGAGAGAAGGCCGGATATATGAGATTTCTTATATCCCTGTCTCTGCTGGTATTGCCGGTGATGTTTCTGGTGCTGAAGCTCGCGTCCAGGATTAAAATATAATTAAGATTGGAGCAGATATGGGTCTGGATGAACTTGAATATGGCCTCTCGCAGTTAAGGAAACACAGAAAGCGTTTCCGGATGGCCATAAATGTTGTAGGCGGAATAATAGTTCTGGCATTACTGATGCTCGTTCTTTATCTGGCTGCGGACATATCATTATAAGACAGTAGCGTTAAGCGAAGTTTTTGCTCGCAAAGACGCAAAGGCGCAAAGAGGCGGTGAGGGAATTTCTCGCGAAGACGCGGAGGTTTGGGCCGGGGCTGATATATATAGATAGTTAACCCAACGGGCCCCGGCGATTATGCCGGGGCCCGGTATATTTTATGAATTAATCACTGAATATTTAATGACTTACAACATCCGCCGGGGGATGTTTGAAAATTTCTTTTTGACATTTGCACTTTTAACCGCGTTTCTCCTTTCCGTATCCTCTGCCGTTTACGGCCAGGCGGGTGCTTATTACGACGCTATAAACACATCTTCCGCGACTTTAGTATCTGATCTTAAAACAAGAATAAGATCACCGTATACAAAAGTCAGTTATGATAATTTTGATGAAACCAACGTGGCCAATTTCGCGGCTATTGATAACGGAAACGGAACCAAGTCCGTTTTCTGTGTTTACTCAAATTATGAGTACATATACTCCGGCACATTTGCCTGGGGAACAATGAGCCGCGAGCATACTTTCTGCCACAGCTGGATGCCGACATACAGCAGCACTTCAGGCAACGAGTACTCTGACCAGCACCATCTTTTTCCGACACATCAGAACGGAGCAAACGGCGTGAGAAGCAACCATCCGCTTGGAATCGTCAGTACAGTTACTTCACAATTCCTGGATGGGAAGTACGGGGCGAACAGTTTGGGGCAGATGGTTTATGAGCCTCGGGACCGGCAGAAGGGGAACGCTGCCCGGGCTATTCTTTATATGTTTGTTCGTTATGATGACGTTGGCGGATACACCTGGAATATGAACTGGCTTAATAACACCAGGCTTCCGTCACTGAGTGAGGCACCGCAATCACTTGCTACGCTGATAAGCTGGCACAAGCAGGATCCGCCGGATAAAAATGAAATTGACAGAATGAATTATATTCAGTCGATCCAGGGAAACAGGAACCCGTTTGTCGATCATCCCGAATATGTCAATTACATAAACTTTAACGATCTTACAAAGCTAAGTCCGACATATTCAACGGAGCCGACTAATTATCCGACAGCGCTAACAACTTCAACTACAAGCTCAAGCTTTACTGTCAACTGGACCGACGCGGCGACAGGTACGCAGGCGCCATCCGGATATCTTGTTCAGATTTACAGTTCGAATAACTACTTCCTGCCGGTTGACGGCGAGACATATACTGACGATACAAATCTATCCGACGGAAAAGGAATTGTTAATGTTGATTATTCAGCCTCCAACACTTACACTTTTAACACGGGGCTTAGCGCCGGTACAACTTATTATGTTACTATATATTCATATAACGGCACAGGCACATCAAGAAATTATAAAATAAACAGCACCCTGCCGCAGGTGAATGCGGCAACAGCCTCGACATCGGGCACAGTTGTCAACTTTGTTTCCTCTTCTGCCACGGTCAATGAAAACGGAGGGACGGTTACTTTAACAGTTGGCATAACAAACCCAAGCGCCACAAATGCAACCACCGCGCAGATAGCTCTTACGTCGGGCACCGCCGTTGATCTGAACAATTATTCAACGCAGACAGTAACCTTCCCGGCGAACTCAAGCGCTAACCAGACAGTCACGGTTACTGTAACGGATGACGCATTGGGAGATGGGGACGAAAACTTTGTATTTACACTTCAAAGCGCTTCCGGTGGTACAAGCGCAACGGCGGGAATGAACTCCACATACACCCTTACGGTAATTGATAACGACGTTACATCGGTGCAGTTCACATCCGCGTCCGCAACAGTCGGGGAGGCATCCGGAACTTATAATCTGACTTTGTCGATCACGAATCCCTCGCCGACGGTAGCTACCACTGCCACGGTCGAGCTCGTATCCGGAGATGCCGCTGATGTGGGCAGCTATACAGCGCAGCAAGTGACATTCCCCGCCAACAGCAGCGCGAACCAGACAGTGACGGTTACGATTACTAACGACTCACAGGCTGAGCCGAGCGAGTCGTTCGAGTTTTCTATAGAAACTGTTACAGGCGGCAACGGCGCTTTGGCAGGGGCGCAGTCGGTATTTACTCTGACTGTCGCCGATAATGATGCTGTGGTATCTGCGGTATTGCTTGATAATTTTAACAGAGCAAACAGCAATACCATTGGCACTACGCCGACATCGCCAACAAGTTTAACGTGGACCGAAACAGAAACCGTCAGCGGAACAGGCGCTGTAATATTATCAAATCAGTTAAAAATGAGTTCATCGACAGCGGGCAGAGAGTTCGCGTATGTCAACCTGTCCGGCCTTTCGAATTACCCTGTTACTTTAAGTACAGCAACCGGATTAATGACCTGGGCCTTTAATATGAAGCATACGAGGCCAACTCCATCCGGCTTTGCCGGCACAAATTACGGTATCGCATTTGTACTTGCAAAATCGAACACGGATCTAACTACAGGTACAGGATATGCAGTGGTTCATGGGAATAGCGGCACACCTGATCCGATAAGGCTTATTAAATTTTCCGGCGGCCTGACCTCAAATACCGGCCTAACCGATATTGTATCCGGAGGCATCTCCGGAAATCCCTACCAGAGCATAAAAGTTGTCTTTGATCCGTCTGATTCAAAATGGTACCTGTATATGGACACCAGTGCAACTAATTTCCCGAATTCAGACCCAAGAACGACCGCGACACTTATTGGTACAGGGACCTTCGATAATACTTATACATCGACTTCATTGCCTTATCTTGGCTGCTTATGGAATCATAATACAACCGGAACAGAGTACGCAATCTTCGATGATATTTATATTTCTGATCCGGGCGGAGTGCTGCCGGTTGAACTTACGTCATTCACCGCGAAGGCAGTTAAGGGCGCGGTTGTGTTGAAGTGGAGCACCGCGACGGAGGTGAATAATTACGGCTTCGAGGTGCAAAAGTTAAGAGTTAAGAGTGAAGAGTTAAGAACTCCGGGTTCTAATGAGAACTGGGAAGTCGCGGGATTTGTTCAGGGGTACGGGAACAGTAACAGCGAGAAGTCTTATTCTTTTACTGACAGACAGATTATTGCCGCGGGGAAGTATATATACAGATTAAAACAGATTGATACTGACGGCAAATATGATTATTCTAAGGAAGTTGAAGTCACTGCCGCAATGCCGGATGCGTTTGTTCTTTCTCAGAATTACCCGAATCCTTTCAATCCCGGAACGGTTATCAATTATCAATTACCAATTAACAGTAAGGTGACTATAAAGATATTTGATATCCTGGGTAACGAGCTTTCAACGCTTGTTGATAAGGACCAGGAGGCGGGGGTTTATTCTGTACCAGTTAATTTTGCGAACGGGCAGTACGCTTCGGGAACATATTTTTACAGAATGACCGCGACGGGAGAGAATGGGGAAGTGTTGTTCGGGGCAGCGAATAAGATGAATCTGATTAAGTAATCTTCGATATTGGTTTAAATAGGACTTTGCCGCAAACTGGCACAATTGATCTGTCCCTGAAAACCAAAATTGATAATTCAAACATCTCCCCTTCTCTTCCCAAGAGAAGGGGCCGGGCGGTGTGCTGAGCTTGCCGAAGCAGGATGAGTTCGCCAAGTGAATCGTCTTGTCTCCGGTAACGGCCCGGCAGATATTTCAGGACTTTTCCTGATAACTAAAAGATTTATATTTAAATATATTGCGCGACCGCAATTATTTATTGCGGACGGTTTCATTTCATTTAGGGCTGCGAAACATTCCGCTTAAGCGGACTTATGATTAATCGGCCGGCAGGCTGGTCACCGGGTACTTTAATAAATTAATTCAGTTGCAACAATGACTCCAAAAATTTACCGGGAGATGTTCAGGCATTTCCTTTTTTCTTTTCTATTTATCACCGCATCACTGGTGTCCGTATCAACATCTGTTTACGGACAGGCGGGAACATATTACGACGCCTTAAATACGTCCGCTTCAACATTTGTCGGCGATCTTAAAGGCCGCGTGCGCAGTCCGTACACAAAAGTGAGCTATGACAATTTCGATGAAACATTTGTTGCCAATTTCGCGGCGATAAATAACGGCAACGGAACGAAGTCGGTTATATGCGTTTATTCAAGTTACGAATACATCTATACCGGTACTTTTTCCTGGGGCGTAATGAGCCGCGAGCATACTTTCTGCCACAGCTGGATGCCTTCATACAGCAGCACTTCCGGTGATGAATATGCAGATCAGCACCACCTCTTCCCGACACAGCAGAACAATGCCAACGGTGTGAGGAGCAATCATCCCCTTGGCGTGGTTGCAAATGTTACTTCTTCTTTCATCGACTGCAAGCTCGGAACAAACACACAGGGGCAGACCGTTTTTGAGCCGAGAGACAAACAGAAAGGCGACGCGGCCAGGGCAATTTTATATATGCTCGTTAAGTACGATGGCGTAAGCGGAACCTGGAATATGAACTGGCTTAACAATACGCGCCTGCCTTCGCTCAGCGAAGCGCCGCAGTCTTTGGAAACGCTGCTTGCCTGGCACAGGCAGGATCCCCCCGATAAATATGAAGTCGACAGAGGTAATTACGTTCAGACTGTCCAGAAAAACAGGAACCCTTTTGTCGATCATCCGGAGTATGTCAACTATATAAACTTTAATGATCTCACGAAGCTCAGCCCCGTTTATTCAACCGAGCCTGCAAATTATCCCGCGGATTTAACAGCCTCATCAACCAGTTCAGGTATAACAGTCAACTGGACCGATGCAACAGGCACAAGCCTCCCCTCGGGATATCTTGTGCAGATCTATTCCGCGAACAATTATTTTCTGCCGATCGACGGCGAAATATATACTGATGATACAAATCTTACGGACGGAAAAGGAATTGTAAATGTAAGCCACACTGGCGGCAGCAACAGTTACACTTATAACGGGCTATCCGCCAGCACAACGTATTATATAACTATTTTCTCCTACAACGGTACCGGCGCCTCAAGGAATTACAAGATCAACGGAACGCTGCCGCAGATAAGCAAAGCGACCGGAGCAAGCACTAACACGGTACTTAATTTTACGGCATCGTCGGCAACGGTTAATGAAAATGCCGGAGCGGTCAATATTACAGTTGCAATTACAAATCCCGGCGCAGCAACGGCAACAACGGTTCAGGTTGTGCGTATTTCGGGCGATTCAACCGATATTAATAATTACGCTGCACAGACGCTCACTTTCCCACCCGGTTCATCGGCGCCGCAGAGCGCTGTTGTGACGGTTACCGATGATTCACTGCTTGAGGGTGATGAGGCGTTCGTATTTAAACTACAGAATGCTGCAGGCGGAACAAATGTTTCGGTCGGCGCGAATAATACGTTCACACTTACCGTTAACGACAATGATCTTACGACTGTGCAGTTTACCTCAGGTTCTGCCACAGTAGGCGAGGCCTCCGGCACCTATAATCTTAATCTTATTATCGCAAACCCGTCTCCCGCCGCAGCTACAGTTGCAACAGTCGCATTAATTTCAGGCAATCCGCCGGACATCGGAAATTATACAACGCAGACGGTCACATTCCCGGCGGGGAGCAGCGCAAACCGGACAGTAACGGTTACGATTACAGATGACAGCACAGCAGAACCGACAGAGGTATTCGAGTTCTCGATTGAAACGGTAACAGGCGGCAACAGCGCGCAGGCCGGGGCGCAGTCCGGTTTTACTCTCGCTGTTATGGATAATGAGGGGATCGAGATAAACCTTCTTGATGACTTTAACCGCGCGCCGGGGAACACTGTGGGGAGCACACCGACATCGCCGGTAAGCCTGACCTGGGGTGAAAGAGAAACCGTTGCAGGCACATCAATTTCAATTACGGACAACCAGCTTAAGATGAGTTCCGCCACCGGCGGTAAAGATTTTGCATATCTCGATATGAGCGCGCTAAACTTTTATCCGGTGACCTTAAGCGCCGCAAACGGGTTCGTTACCTGGGCGTTTAATATGAAGCACAGCCGCCCCGATCCATCCGGTTTTGACGCCGGCAACTACGGAATAGCATTTGTATTAGCAAAATCGACAAACACCACTGACGGCGGTACAGGGTACGCGGTGGTACACGGCAATTCGGGATCGACCGATCCGATAAGGCTCGCGAAATTTTCCGCCGGGCTGAATTCAAATTCCGTGATAACAAACATTATCTCCGGCGGCGATTACGGCAACACTTATAACAGTGTGAAGGTTGTTTTCGATCCTTCAAACTCCACCTGGTATTTGTACGTTGACAGCAGTTCGGCGGGTTTCCCTTACAGCGATCCGAGGAATACATCCACGCTGATCGGCAGCGGCACCGCGGATAATACATATATAAATGCATCGCTCCCTTTCCTTGGCTGTATGTGGAACCATAATGTTACGGGAACTGAGAGTGCAGTATTTGACGACATATTTATTTCTGATCCGGGCGCGATACTGCCGGTTGAACTTGTGTCTTTTAAGGCGGTGAACTCGGGGAACAGAGTCATGCTGAACTGGACAACGGCGAGTGAGACGAATAACCGCGGGTTCGAAATTCAACGTGTCTCGGCTTCGCTCGACAACCCTGTCTCGACTTCGCTCGACAACCCTGTCTCGACTTCGCTCGACAACCCTGTCTCGACTTCGCTCGACAACCCTGTCTCGACTTCGCTCGACAACCATGTCTCGACTTCGCTCGACAACCCCGTCTCGACTTCGCTCGACAACCGGTCTGAATCGTCTGGAAACCAGGAGTGGCTTTATGTTGGATTTGTTGAGGGGCAGGGGAACAGTGTTGCTGAAAGTTATTATACTTATTCAGATAATATAACCGCTCCGGGATCATACAGCTACAGGTTAAAGCAGATTGATAATGACGGGTCATTTTCGTATTCACAGGTCGTGAGTGTGAATGTGCCTGCTCCGGAGAAATTTGAGCTGGCACAGAATTATCCGAATCCCTTTAATCCGGGAACGGTTATAAAATATGAATTGCCAATTAGCACACACGTCCGTCTGACTATCTATGATATGCTGGGCAACCAGGTCGCGAATCTTGTAGATGGAAATTTGGAGGCAGGAGTTCATGAAACGGAATTCAACGCAAGCCGTCTCCCAAGCGGTATTTATTTCTATTCGCTTACCGCGGGGGAATATAAGCAAACAAGAAAGATGACTCTGCTAAAGTAGCGTGATTTTTCATGATATGGAAGTAAATACCAATATCAAATTTACTAACAAGCCCGCTGAAGCTGGCTTTCGTTGATGGAAGGGAATATCCCTGTGAACTTTATATCAATTCGATTGATAGCCTCTTATTGTATTAAATATGATTCAAAAAAATTTTATATATTTCACAATGGATAAACCTTTTATTACCTCATTTATCGAAGAAGGCCGCATATAGTGGCGAAAACACGCACTCCAGCGTATGTTAGAAAGAAACATTACGAGGGAAAGTGTGCTAGAAGTAATTTTATCAGGAGAGCTGATTATGAGATATGATGAAGATAAACCATTCCCAAGTATTCTGCTCTTTAAAGTTATAAATAACAAGCCAATCCATGTTTTGATTTCTGTCGATAATGTTGGAAGAAAGATATTTATAATAACGGCGTATGAACCTGACTCAAAGTATTTTGAAAGCGATTTTAGGACAAGGAGAAAATTATGACAACCGAGTTATGCCCTGTTTGCGGCGGTGAAAAAACCGACGGATCAACCAGTTTTACTGTGGATTTCAGTAAAGGTATTGTAGTTGTAAGAGATGTACCCGCGGCTGTCTGTAATCAATGCGGGGAGGAATGGATCTCAGATGAAACAGCCAAAAAACTTGAAGAGATCACTACTCAGGCAAAAAAACAGAACCAAGAAATCTTTATGGTAAAATATGGCAGTTACCCTATCGCTTCATAAGTTTAAGAGTGACAGAAAATTCACGCTTGATCAGTTAAAAATGAAAAGTGAAGAGTTTTTAAAGGCATCTCTAAGAGTGATTTTGTCCGGGGGAATGAGTTTTTTGAAGTGATTTGAAATCCGGTTTTTGGCTTCGGATTTGGGGTTTTCCGGTAATTGGGCAGAAAAATCCCCCAAAGCCAGAAACCTCGATTTTTGGCTAAAAACGACGAAAATATTAACTTTTAACTCTTAACTTTTAGCTCTATCCCGCCTTCGCTTGGTATTTTAAACGAAAATACTTAACTTTAAGGTTCTGATTAAAGAGGAATTCAATGAAAAGAACATTTCAACCAAGCAAAAGAAAAAGACGCAACAAACACGGTTTCCGTGAAAGAATGAGCACTGCCAACGGCAGAAAAGTGCTTGCCGCAAGAAGAAGAAAAGGCAGACACAAACTTACTGTAAGTGACGAAAGCAGATTTTGAGTGAGCATTCTCTTTCCGGCACTGAGAGACTCCGCAACAAAAGCAGTTTTGAGCAGATTTTCTCAAAGGGAAAGAGAATCACTTCCTCTGATAAGTTACTTAGAGGCATATACATATTATCTGAAAACAGCGATGGTGTACCGGTAAAGATTGCCGTCGGCATTTCCAGAAAAGCCGGAAATGCAGTCTGGAGAAACAGGCTGAGAAGGCTAATTAAGGAAGCATACCGACTTAACAAGAAGCTGCTGAAAGACAGGATCAGCGGGCCGGACAAACAGGTTTTATTAATAATTCTTCCCCCCGGTTTCAGCAGCAAAACATACCGCAGGCCGGGGCTTCAGCAAGTTACTCCGGCTCTTACCGACATCCTAACAAGAATTGAGTTGAATTGATCAAATGGATCCTGATAAAGATTGTCAGGGGATACCAGGTTTTTATCTCTCCTCTGTTCCCTCCTTCTTGCAGGTTTTATCCGAGCTGTTCGGAATACGCGATACAGGCAATTGACAAATACGGCGTGCTGAAAGGCATACTTAAAGCCGTCTGGCGCATCCTGAGATGCAACCCGTTTTCAAAAGGCGGAATAGATCTGCCCTGATTTTACAAATAAAGAATTGATTTTATGGATAGACAAACCACACTCGCATTCGTGCTGATATTTATCATTATCACTGCGTGGCTTTTTATGAACACGCCCGAGGCGCCCCCGCCGGACCAGAAGAAGCCGGTCCCCGCCAAAACGGAAACGGCGAAGCAGGAAGCGCCGAAAGTTGTAACTGCAACCACGGCCGAAACCGCAGATCTCGGTAAGCACTTCGGTAAATTTACAGGATCGCCGGAAATAATCACGATCGAGAACGACCTCGCCGTAATTGAGTTCAGCAGCAAAGGCGGCAAACTTAACAAGGTATTTCTTAAAAAATACGACAACTGGTCCGCCGGCAAGAACGTAAAAGACACTTCCGTATACGGGAAAAATGTTCAGCTCATCAATACATACCGCGGCGGCGCGTTTGATGTTTTCTTTGTCACGACCGACGGTAAAAAAATCAACACCGGCGATCTGAAGTTCAACTCGACCCTTAACAAATCTTATTACAGGCTGTCAGGCGGAGACTCTCTGAGCTTCACTTATTATTATAAGTCCGGGGACAGCGCTTTCATCAAAAAGAACTTTACCTATTTCGGCGACAAGTACGATTCAAAGTTCGATCTTGAACTTGTCAACTTCGGAAAGATAATCAGCAACAACGCTTATGATCTTGTCTGGGACAGCGGTATCAGGTTCGTCGAAGCCAACTCGGCTGACGAAGCTACATACTCAAATGCCAGCGTGCACTACGGCGACGAACAGGTCATTATTGACGCTCCGGCTTCAGGCGAAAAGATCGAAAGTGATTTTAACGGCCGCGTGGACTGGCTGACGATACGAAATAAATATTTTGCCGCTATTCTTGTTCCTCAAAACCCGGACAAAATTGAAGGCGCTTTTGTTAAGGGTAACGCTCACCACTATAAAGACGGCGGCATAAAAGAATTTTACTCGGGCAGATTTAAATTGCCGTTCCGCGAACAGGAATATTTAAAAACATCATTCTTCGTTTATGTCGGCCCGGTATCATACGACATTCTGAAAAATTATCCGGGTGATCTGACACAGATCGTGGATTTCGGCAGTTTCTTCGGACTTAAGTCGATCGTGCGCCCTATCGCGGAATATGTACTGCTTCCGCTGTTTGAGTTCCTCCACTCGCTGATACTGAATTACGGTTTAGTAATAATCGTATTCTCCCTTATCATCAAAGTACTGCTTAATCCGCTTACAAAAAAGAGTATGGACTCGATGCGGAAGATGCAGGTGCTGACTCCTCAGATAACGGAGATCAAAGAAAAGTTTAAAGATGATCCGGCAAAGATGAATAAAGAAACTATGAAACTTTATTCGACTTACGGAATCAATCCAATGGGCGGATGCCTGCCGCTGATCCTTCAGATGCCGATATTCGTGGCGCTGTGGGGCGTGTTTCAGACTGCGATAGAATTAAGGCAGCAGCCCTTTATCTGGTGGATCACCGATCTCTCCAGGCCGGATGTTCTTTTCCATCTGCCGTTCAAGATCCCGTTGTTTGGCGTTGACCAGGTAAGCGGACTCGCGCTGCTGATGGGTATCACAACATTTGTACAGCAAAAGATGAGCATAAAAGACCCGCAGCAGATGGCGATGGTATACGTAATGCCAATTATGCTTACCATTTTATTTATGAGTTTCCCTTCGGGGCTTAACCTGTATTACTTCCTGTTTAACGTGCTTTCTATAGGTCAGCAGTATTACCTTAATCATTATGCCAAACCGCTTGAGCTTCAGCCCGTGAAGGGCCCGAAAAAAACCGGGTTTATGCAGAGGATGATGGAAGCGGCTGAACAAAAAGCCAAAGACCAGCAAAAGGCAAAAAGAAAATAATCATTTTCTTTCCGGAATATTTTTTGAAGTAAATTTTTAGCGCCCGCGTTATGCGGGCGCTTTCATTTAATATATTTGCGATCGAACAACCATTGTCAGCATTCGATTTATTATTAAATTCTAATGTAATTGCACCGGAAAAAATTTTATCAATTTTAGGATTCAGAATTTATAACAGAATATGAAATATTATTTAACAGTATTAACCATTTCCATTTTCTTTGCCGGCTGTTCCGTCAGCGGTATAATGAGCGCCGGATCAGCAGCCGGGGGGCAATTCTCCGCCGGGCAAACGGAATTAATTATGTCGGGCGGCGCCGCGGAGCCGATGCGCATATTCACGATCAGCGATAAAAGCGATTCGGTACTGCTGCGCGCCAAATCGGAAGATGTCGTCCCGGATTCAAATGATGCTGTACTGCGGAACCTGATTAAAAGAATGTATGCCACAGTAACAGACAGCATAACAGACGGTGTCGGTATCGCGGCTCCTCAGGTCGGTATTCTTAAGAATGTCATTTGGGTTCAGCGTTATGATAAACCGGGCGCGCCGTTCGAAGTTTATCTTAACCCGAAGATCACGCAATACACAAAGAAAAAATTAAACTGGCTTGAAGGGTGTCTTTCTGTTCCCGGAAGAAGGGACACAACAACTACCCGTTCTTACGCTATCCTGCTGGATTACAACAGGCCGGATAAGTCACATCAGATCGAAATGGTTGAGGGCTTTACAGCTATTATCTTCCAGCACGAAATTGACCACCTGAACGGAATACTTCAGATGGACAGGATAAAATGACAGAAGAAATTTATGTTTGTGATCCGTCCTGATTTCGTTTTCCGGGATTTGCGTTTGCAGATAATTGTGTAAACACACTATCCTTTGCTCATATCTGTTCGGGAGAAAGAAGCCGGGCGCGTTATGGGCGGGTTCGGCCGGCCTCCCCTTCTGATATGTCAGAAAAACCAAAGATACTGTTTCGTTCTGTTGCGTGTAAGGGTTCAACTGAAATTTCGGTGGCAGTCAGGCATAAAGGTTGAGAAGGCGAAAGAAGAACATATTTTTATTATTAACGCCTCTAATTCTGTAGAAGAGATCTTTAATCTTTGAATTAAAGTTTTCTACAGCCGCATTCGATTCTCCGTTAATAATAACA
>CAIMOS010000096.1 GCA_903843135.1 uncultured Ignavibacteriales bacterium
CCGCTTCATAATCTGAAAAAAGGCGTTAAGTATCCTTCGACTTTGATAACAACCGCGGACAGGGATGACCGTGTTGTTCCAGCTCATTCATTTAAATTCGCGGCGAGGCTCCAGGAACAGCACGGAGGAGAAAATCCGGTCTTAATCCGGATAGATACGAAATCCGGCCACGGCGCCAGTTCAACCGCGAAGGCAATTGACAAGACCGCGGACATATACTCTTTTATTTTATATAATATGAAATACGCACCGAAATTTGAAAAGGGTAATTAGTTGAAAAGATCATCATTTATAAAGAACAGCGCTCTTGCTGCCGCGGCAGTGGCTCTAACCGGTAATAACACTTATTCCGCATCACGTCCTTATATCCCGGATGTAATAAAGCCGGGACGCATTAAAGAAGGGGATAAGATCGGACTGGTTTCCCCGGCGGGAATGTTATCCGAAGAAGAATTAAAAGAGAGCGTTGATAATCTGACTAAACTTGGTTTTAATCCCGTACCGGGAAAGTATGTACTGAACAGGAACGGTTATCTTGCGGGTACAGATAAAGAACGCGCCGATGATCTAAACGCGATGTTCGCTGACAAGACGATTAAAGCAATAGTATGTACCCGCGGCGGTTACGGAGCTGTGCGTATTTTGACTTATCTTGATTTTAACCTGATAAAAAATAATCCAAAGATACTTATCGGTTACAGTGATATTACAATTCTGTTATGCGCGCTTTATAAAAAAACCGGATTGGTATCATTCCACGGGCCGGTGGGGACTTCAACATACAACGACTACAGCGTGAACCATTTCCGTAATGTTCTTATGGCCCCTTCTTCAAACTATAAAATGGAAAACCCGCCGCCTGCTGAAGGAGACGAGCCGCAGATATACACCATTCGTTCCGGCGCCGCGGAAGGAAAACTGTACGGCGGCAACTTATCGCTCGTCGCGTCACTTATCGGGACCGAATACGATGCGGATACCGCGGGGCATATAATTTATCTTGAGGAAGTCGGCGAAGAACCGTACAGGGTTGACAGGATGCTTACGCAGATGATACAGGCGGGGAAATTTGAAAAAGCCGCGGGCGTTGCCGTCGGAATATTTTCAAAATGCGAAGCAAAGCCGTCAGAGTCCGGGATTACAAATTCATTTTCACTGAGAGAAGTGCTGTCCGACAGGCTTTATCCTTTGGGCATTCCGGTTATTTACGGATTGTCATTCGGCCACATCGTAAATAAGTTCACTATTCCAACCGGAATAAGAGCGAGGCTTAATGTGGATGATGCATCGTTAATTCTTCTTGAGCCGGCAGTAATTTAAAAACTCCTCCCCTTGTTACTAAAGGCGATGCGCTGAGCATCGTCGAAGCGCGATGCGCTGAGCATCGTCGAAGCGGGAGGTGGGGAGGCGTTATAAAAATTTCCGCTTTTCGCTTACGGAATTAATACGCAGTTAAACGTAATTCTTCCCGTTACAGAAGGCCTGTATTTATTACCGCTTGCAAGTTCTTCGTAGTTCTCAACCATTACATTAGGACTGATAGTGATATATTTATTTGCTTTCCAGTTGAGTATCGCCATATATCCGGTCCTGCTGTCGTTCCCGAAATCAGAGAGGGAATTAACATCGAAGTAATCAAACCTTAGAGCGGCGTTTAGTGTCGGCGTAAAGAAATACCTTCCGTGCAGGGAGAACGCGAGAGAATTCCTGTCATAATAAACGCTTCCGATTTTATCACCGTTTTTCCTGACAGCGTATATCCCTTCCGCGGTAACGGAGTAGGCGCCTTTTTCTGAATAATCAACGAGCAGATGTCCCGAATACTGATAATTGGAATATTCGGTTTGCGTTGTGCCGGCTGAAACCATCATCGCACCGTAATTGACAAACTCGGTATTAAACATTA
>CAIMOS010000097.1 GCA_903843135.1 uncultured Ignavibacteriales bacterium
CCTGGGAAGAGAATGCCGGGGTTCCGCCCGGATTAATGAAAGCCGCAGGAGCGTTTGCGCCAAGTGGCTGATCAGCAGCATAACCGAGGCCGCCGAAAGCGCCGCCTACGAGTTCAGGCCAGCTGAAAACGCCGGTTGTAACTGGAAGTCCGCCGTTAGTCGGGTTAGAGATTGTCATACTTGGATAGCGTCCGGCGATCGTAACACCAACGTTAACCTGTCCGACTCTTGACCAGCTTGCGCCCTGATCGGTTGACATATTATACCATATCGTACCGGAACCGGCAGCGTAAGTTGTACGTCCTCTGTGGACGAGCGCAACTGCACCTGAACCCGGATCGTAAGCAACCGGATTAAGGATACTGATAGCCGGGCCATATGAGTTCTGCATCGTGTCTACAGCCACCCAATTTGCCGCGGTAAGAATTTTGGGCATAGGTGAATAAGATTCGCGGGGAATCGCCTGGCGGCCGTTTTCGTTCATGAGGACGGGCGCTTTTTTCGAAAGAACCCTTGCCATATTCGCAACAGCAGGTTTCGGTATGTATGAATTTGCGGGTGCTGCTTTGCGCACTTCCTCATTCAAAATTACCGGAGCCTTCTTTGCGTTCACTTTTGCATCCTGCGCGAAGGTTGATACCTGAATCGCGAACAATGCTAAAAGCAAAAAAGTAAAAAGGTTTTTAAGCATAATGCTCTCCTTAGTATGTGATTAGTGAATAAAGTAAAAGAAACTAAAAAATTTCAATTTCTCAAATCCCGGTAGATTTACGGAATTTTTATAATGTTTCCTCTGATTTACTTAAAATTTACAAAAATGTCAAGTTTTTTTTTCAGTTATCCTAAAATTTTACCGGAAAAACACGTTTTAAGCCGTTTATCTGTGAAATCCGCCCGATAAGGCCCTTTCCTGGTTCTCCGTCCATACAGATTATGGTCAGGGCTTCCTCCCCGACCCTTGTCCTGCCGAGTGAGACTCCCCCGACGTTTATGTTGTTTTCCGCCAGTAAATTACTGACGCTCGCCAGCCTGCCGGGCCTGTCATCGTTTGTATATACAAGCAAATCGCCCTGCGGCGCGAACTCGATCCTGTAATTATTTACCGAAACGATCCGCAGCGCGCTGTTTCCCAGAACCGCGCCTCCCGAGGTCGCCGTCTCTTTCTCCGAGATGAATTCAACGGAAAGATAATTAGTATAGTCCGGATGGGAAACCAAATATATTTCCTCTACAACCACCCCTGCTTCACGAGCGAAAAAAGATGCATTGATCAGGTTGACTGATTCAATCTGCCGTTTGAGCAGGAAGCCTTTAGTTACGGAAGAAGAAATCAGCCCGTTCGACTCGGACAACAACTCACCATAGTGGTTGATCCTGATCTTCAGGATTTTGCCCTCTATAATCTGCGCGAGGAACATACCCATAAGTTCTGCGAGCTTTACATAGGGCGCGAGGCGGGTATTTGAAAGCGAGCTGAGCGCGGCCGCGTTTACTGCGCCGTCGATAATGTTGTTGTTGAAATAGGCAATTATCTGTTCTGCGATCTGAACGGCCACTTTTTCCTGCGCCTCTTCCGTGGAGGCGCCGAGATGCGGCGTAGTAACTATTTTGGGGTGTTTGAAAAGTTCTGAGGAGAAGTCAGGCGGTTCTTGCTCGTAGACATCCAGTGCGGCCCCGGAAACTTTTCCGGAATTGATTGCATCAACCAGATCAGATTCGTGCACGATTCCGCCGCGGGCGCAGTTAATGATCTTTACGCCGTCTTTGCATTTGCTCAGTGTCTCTTTACGGATCAGGTGTTTTGTATTTTCATCGAGCGGAACGTGAACAGTGATAATGTCTGATTTGGAAAATATTTCATCAAGGTCCACAAGTGTAACTCCGATCTTCGCGGCTGCCTCCGCCGTAAGGAGCGGATCGTACCCGATCACCTGCATACTGAATCCTTTAGCGCGGTGGGCAACCTCCCGGCCGATCTTTCCCAGCCCGATGACACCAAGAGTCTTATTGTGCAGCTCGCTCCCTTTATACAGTTTACGGTCCCACCTGCCGGCTTTGATGCTCGCGTCGGCCTGGGGTATGTTTCTGCAGAGGGAGAGAATAAGAGACATTGCGTGTTCGGCAGTGGAGATTGTATTGCCGCCGGGAGTGTTCATTACGACGATCCCCTTGCGGGTTGCAGCGTTTACATCTATATTATCAACGCCTGTACCTGCCCGCCCTATGACCAGCATATTCTGCATCTTGCCTATAAGGGCCTCATCCACCTTGGTTTCGCTTCTGACGACGAGCGCGTGAAAATCGTGGATGATTTTATTCAGCTCCTCCTTCGCGATACCGGGAGCATAGCGCACGATGAATCCCTCATTAATAAAGAGGTCAGCAGCACGGCGGTCTACCGCGTCAGAGATAAGTACTCGTTTCATAAGGATGTAATTTATTCCGTAATTCTGTTAAAAGAGCAAAGGACCGGAAACGGCAGAAGCGCGTAAACGCTTCTGCCGGAGATTCAGAAAATTATATTCTGGAATTTAATTTTTGAACAATTTTATCTTTTGTCGTCACACCGATTATCTGATCGTAGAGCTCGCCTCCGTGAAAAAACAAAAGGGCCGGGATGCTTCTGATTCCGTACTTCGCCGGAACTTCCTGGTTATCATCAACATTGAATTTTCCGACTTTTGCTTTTCCTTCAAATTCTTTCGCGACTTCATCTACGAGCGGAGCGATCCTTTTGCACGGCCCGCACCATTCCGCCCAAAAATCGATCATAACCGGTTTATCTGATTTAATAACTTCATTCTGAAAATTGGAATCTGTTATCTCAAGCGCCATTCTAATTCCTTGTTGGTTTTAATTTTATATAATTTGATAATTGTTAATTGATAATTGATCATTGTTAATTGTCATAATCAAGCGGTTTGCCCTGTCCGACGAAGTTCACTATGTCCTCGCCGCCGTCAGCGTGGATAAGTCCGCCTGATATCCAGTGTCCGCCTTCTTTACAGATAAGGGAAACGATCTTTCCAACATCTTCAGGAGATGTAAGCCTGCCCTGTGGATTTCTGCGGCTTGCAACTTCGATCATCATTCTGTTTCCCGGTATTTTGCGAAGAGCAGGGGTATCCGTAACGCCTGCCATAATAGAATTGACGGATGCCTCTATTGGTCCGAGTTCGCAGGCCAGCTGGCGCACGTGCGATTCAAGCGCTGCCTTTGCCGCCGATACCGCGCCGTAAAACGGGATTGCGGTGTGCCCGCCGGAACTCGTCATAGCGAAAATCCTTACCTGCCTCTCCAGCATATTGCGGAGATAGAGGTCCTGTACCCAGTACACGAGTGAATGCGCCATAACATCAACCGTCATTTCCATCTGCGCCTTGGAAAGTACATCTTCTCTTTTGGCGCCGATATATGGTTTAAGGGTTCCGAAGGCAAGTGAGTGTACCAGTACTTTGATAAATGGTTTTCCGTGGAATTTTTTATCAAGTTCATTAAGAACATCCCTGCGTTTCTCTTCATCAGCGGCATTAATATTAAAAAACATCGATTCGACGCCGTGGGATTTGATCTGCTCTCTTATTCTCTCAATATTATGAATAGTAGCCTGCCTGTCCAGATGGACTCCGGCAATATTGTATCCGTCTTCGGCCAGCCGGAGTGCAACTGCTTCGCCAAATCCGGAGGACGCGCCCAGAATAAGCGCCCAGGATTTATTGTTATTATTAGACATCTGTGCCTCTTTTAAAAATTGAAGTTCGGAATTATACAAAATTGAGCGTAATCATACAATAAGATTGCTCAGCGCAATTTTCGCACATCGTTTGGATGTATGGAATTTTTTTATACAAGCGGGAACAACTAAATACAACAGGAACTTTCAACCGCACATCACGATATAGATTATTAATTTTACGACACTGCTTACACAATATCCCACACTCAAAACCCGGAGGGTTGTCATTACTTTAACAAACCGAAAAACCTCCCATCCGAAACCCGGAGGGTTGACATTATTCCCCCGTGTGACATTTAATTTGTCCGGAACGAAACCATCTTCTGTTCTACTATTCCCGTTGTATCCGTAATATCAAACACCCCGCCGCTGAAGAGAGACAAGAAAACCCTGCTTCCTTTCGTCTTCACAACACCATACCCGTCCGCCAGCCAGAAAGTAGATTTGAATTGCCTGTTAAAAAAAGCTAATGAACTGTCGGGAATATTCACATTAAGAGTATAGTCGATCCGGTACGCATTAAGTGCTTTCTCCGTGTCGTTAATCCGCAGCGCAACATCTTCCTTCCCCTTGTAATCCGCCGCTATGCTCACTATCGTATTACTGCCGATAAGCAGCTTAAATACCGACCAGTTCCTTCCTGCCTCAAAAGGATAAGAATAGAACACCATCTCCGGATCCGTAATCACGAAGATCCTGATCGAATCCGGTATTATCTGATTTATTCCCGAAGTATCAATAAAGTAGTACACTCCTCTGTCCGACTTACGCACATAGGACATAGAAGCAGTTGTAACATCGCTTGAATATAAGGTGTCATACTGATAGAAGTAGGGCGTGCCGTATAATGCCGTTTGCCCGGTAATGTGAGATACTCTCGTCCCGGCAGTGTAAACCGTACCCATAGCGTCAATGGAATCAACCGAATACTCTGCCGATACTCCCTCGGATAGGGGATAGTTGAACACAAACTTTTCCGGTTCCTGCTGTGTACCCGCTTCCTTACAACCGGCGGCTATCAACGCAAGAACGGACAACAGCAGAAAAGTTCTGAATAGATTATTGTACTTCATCACCTGACATCAACTTTCTTAATTTCTTTATTGCCTGCCCGCGGTGGCTGATACTGTTTTTAAAATCAGGATCCATCTCCGCAGTTGTAATATCATAACCGTCCGGCATAAACACCGGATCATAGCCAAAACCATTTGTCCCCCGTGGAGTTTTAATGATTTGACCTTCTAATTTCCCCTCTGCCCTGAGAATTCCCGTATCATCTATATATATAGCGCTGCATACAAATGCCGCAGTGATAATTCCTTCAGTATCGCGGATTTTCCCAAGCAGTTTTTCATTATTAAGTTTATCATTGCCGCCTTCACCCGCGTACCTTGCGGAAAAAATGCCTGGCTCGCCGTTAAGTATATCAACTACCAATCCTGAATCTTCTGCAAGAACGGGAAGATGTATCTTATCATAAACTGCTCTGGCTTTTATCTCAGCGTTCTCAGCGAATGTGCTGCCACTTTCAATTATCTCTTCCTCCCACCCGATATCTTTTAAAGAAGATAGTTCTGCATTCGTCCCTGCAAAAATTTTTCTTATCTCCCTCATCTTTCCGGCGTTGGAAGTTGCCACAACTAATTTAGCGGGAATCATACTCTGCCCGGTAATTTATTCTTTTGATTTTTTGCATCAGCAAGCAACTCTTCCTGATCGTACACTTCTTTCACGCCTTTTTGATAGACACATTTCCCGTCTATAAATGTATAAGCGATATCCGAATCGGACGCGGCGTACACAATATTAGAGCAGATACCCTCATCACTCTCATTCAGGCCTTTGTTATAATTGTTAATGTCGATGAGAATAAAATCAGCTTTCTTTCCCGGCTCAATGCTGCCTGTTACGGAATCAAGTCCCAGCGCCCTGGCGCCGTCAAGTGTCGCAAGTTTCAATACAGTGAAAGCATCCATCGAAGTGGGGCCGTGAAATGGTTTCTGCAGCAGCGCGGCGAGCCGTGCTTCAGTAAGCGCGGACAAATTATTATTGCAGGGCGCTCCGTCTGCTCCGATTGAGACTTTAATTCCCTCTTTAAGATATTTCGGGATGTTGGCAATTCCTGAACCGAGCTTCAGGTTTGAAGAAGGACAGTGGGAAATCGCCGTGTCACGCTTTCTGATTATTTTTATTTCGTCATCATTCAGATGGATGCAGTGCGCGAGTACGCAGGAATCTCCGAGCAGCCCGGTTGAGTCAAGGAAGTCAATATTTTCCTTTCCGTATAACTTTCGCACGGCTTCTATCTCGCCTTTGTTTTCGCTTGCGTGCGTATGCATAACAGTTCCGGGAAAATCTTTTTTCATCTCCGCTGTTTCACACAGTAATTCATAGGTGCACGAAAGCGCGAAACGGGGAGCAAAGCCGTAACCGACCCGTTCATTCTTAAAATGAAATTCTTTGGCTAACCGGTATGTCTCTTCGAGTTCAGCTTTAGTGTCGTTTCTGAATGAAGGGAAAAGCGAATTGCTGTCCATCATACATTTACCGGCAAATGCACGCATTCCGGAACTTATCAGTTCTTCAAAAACAACATCCTGATTGCGCAGTGTGCCCATATCGAGAATGGTAGTGGTTCCCCCTTTTATCAGTTCATTCAATCCGAGCCTGACACTGGCCTTTAATGAGTCCCGGTTATGTGCATTCTCGTAAGGGAAGATGCGCAACTGCAGCCAGTCCAGAAGTTCCAGGTCGTCCGCCATTCCGCGGAAAAGCGTCTGGCAAAGGTGGATATGTGTCTGCACAAATCCCGGTATTAGCGTGAGCGAAGAAGCATCCACAATTTCATCTTCCAACTGCCCGGTCAGGTTCTTCCTCTCTCCGGTTTCGGTGATGACGTTTCCGCTTACTTTAATATATGCATCTCTGATTATTTTCCGTGACGCATCAAGGGTAACAACATTTTTAGCAAATACAATCAATATTTATTCTTTTCCACTGTTAATTTCTTCAAATATCTCATCCATTACATCGAAGGCGTAGCGGAGATGGGGAATTACAATTGACCCTCCAACGATTAGGGCAACGTTAAAGGACTCCATCAGTTCCTCCCTTGTCGCGCCCTCCTGGACCGACCGGTCTATATGATAGAAGATACAATCATTGCATCTTAAAACCATTGAGGCGACAAGCCCCATCAGTTCTTTGGTCTTTGCCGGCAGTGCTCCGTCGATATATGCTTTTGTATCAAGGGCAAAAAATTTGTTATAATCCTTAAAACCGGAATTCAGGATTTTATCATTCATTTCAAGGCGGTATTTACGGGTCTCACTTATCTTTTTCATCAGATCCATTTTTTATTATTATTGGACTTCAAAATTAGCTAAACGGCACAGATATGCCAAAGATATCGGGGCGTGGCAATCCCCCGGTCCCCGAGATGCCACATCTGTTATTTATTCCGTATTAATTGATTCTTTTTGTGTAATTTTGATAAATTAATAGCGCTTAATTAGGTTCATTCCGGTAAACATCAGATGTCATTAAAAAGTTTTCTTGAAAACAAAGTAAAAGTTAAAGTTACACTGCTGGCTGTAACGGCGATAATATTATACCTCACGGGCTCGCAGAACTTTGTAAATAAGGTGGCCGAGAACGTCTATTTCACGGTTATAGGCCAGACGACTCCGGATACGAATGTCGTTATCATCGAAATAAACAGCGAGGATATCGACCGGCTCGGAGGCTGGCCCCTGAAAAGAAGTTACTACGCCTTACTGATCGATAAACTGAATAAATTCGGCGCGAAGAAAATCGGAATTGAAGTTTTCCTCTCCGGCGCGAACGCCTCGCAGTCCATATATGATTCCCTGCTGATTGAAAAAGTCCGCGAAGCCGGGAATGTAGTTCTTGCCTCCTACCCTCAGTCGGTGCACCGGGAAAACGGAGCATATGTCACTAATAAAATCGAATACCCTGTAATTCATAATATCGGCGACACTGTTATTTCCGGCCATCTTGTCTTCTTTGGCAGGGGCAACCGTATCAATATTCCGAATGAGATCGTACATAATAACTGGATAGAGCATTCTTTCGCTTATATGCTGCTCGATTCGGTCTGGCAGGCGAATCACCATTCCGTAACACTTGTGAACACGATTTCTTCCTGGAAGAAATTCTACAACTATTCACTGTCGGAATTTATCGAGAAAGAAATCCACGGTGATCCCGGATTAAAAAACCTGAAAGGGAAAACCGTTCTTATCGGCGTCACCGACCCGAAATATACAGCCAAAATTGAAACGATCTATGATGATGAAATGCCCGGAGTAGCACTTCACGCCTTTGCGGTTGAAAACGTAATGCAGAATAATTATATCCGTACCGGTTATTATAATATTATCTCGTTTTTGTTTTTAATCTTTGTTGCCTTTGTAATTGTATTTATTGAAAAATTTGAATTTAGGTTTCAACTTTCAGCTTATATAGTCCTGTTTATAGTTTTTACTTTTCTCGGTTACGCGTTTTTCTATCTCTTCGGGATAGAAATTAATTTCTCATTCTATGCCGTTCCGCTGATCGGCCTCTATATTACCGAATCCGCATACAGGCTAAAGTACAAAGGTAAACTCCTGGAAACGGCCCGCAGCGAAACTGCGCTTCTCAAAAATATTTTACATAAAAAAGAAGATGACCTTAAGAGCCTGCTGGATGAGCTGGAATTATCCGACAAGGCTACCTCAGGCGTTATCCTTGAAAAAATCAAGAGCCTGAAGGACGACATACGTCGGTTAAAATCGAAGGAAGCAAATGATACCGAAGACGCCCTTAATCTTGACCCGGATGAAATTAAAAACTTCTGCGGAATAATCTATCGCTCAAATGGTATGGGTGAGGTTGTAAACACAATTGAAAAAGTCGCAAAGTCTGATGAGACTGTTCTCCTTATGGGTGAAAGCGGTACAGGCAAGGAACTTGTTGCCAAAGCCATCCACTCAAGCAGCAACCGGTCCGTGAATGCTTTTATAGCGGTCAATTGCGGCGCCTTAAGCGAAACGCTTCTTGAGAGTGAACTCTTCGGACACGTGAAAGGCTCTTTCACCGGCGCATACACTGACAAGATCGGAAGGTTTGAAGCAGCCGACAAAGGGACAATTTTCCTCGATGAGATCGGCGAGATAAGCGAGAACTTCCAGGTAAAACTTTTGAGGGTTATTCAGACCGGTACCCTTGAAAGAGTCGGTTCTTCAAAGACGATAAAGATCAATGTACGCATAATTGCTGCTACAAATGTTGATCTTGACAGAGCGGTCGCGGAGAAAAAATTCCGCGAAGACCTGTTCTACAGGCTGAATGTTATAAAGATAGTAATTCCTCCTCTCCGCGACAGGCACGAGGATGTGGAAGCGCTCGTTGATTATTTCATCCGGACGATCTCTCCCGATTTCCGCGTTTCGGGCGCAGCCCTTAACGCGCTTATGAATTACAGCTGGCAGGGAAATGTGCGCCAGCTTGAGTCGGTTATGAAGCGCGCTCTCGTATTCACTAAAGCGCTTAATAAATCGATCGTTCAGATCTCTGATCTGCCGGATGAAATAACCAGGGAATTCGATTTTGATTTTGAGGACCTGGTTCTGGAGTCCCTTAGAATTAAAAAATTCTCTTATTCCGCTTTTACGGAAACAGCAAAAGAACTAAGGGCGAGCCGTACGCTCATCTCGGAAAACCTGAGAGGCATAGTATTGAGACAATATGTACTCAGCGGCTTTGATGCACACAAAACCATAAAGGCGGTCACAGGGTCAGACGATCCGGAAGCTTATGAGAAAGTCCAATCCAAACTTCAGACTTTCCTTAAAAACATTTCATCAGATGTTGAGACGGCCGGCCCTTCAAATTTTGAAGTTTTGAAAATGAAGCTCGGCGTGAAGTACAAAAATCTTCCGAAGAAATTCCACAGCTATCTTGACGAAGTGATTAAGTCGTATATGAATAGTCACGAACTCAGCAAGGACGACCTCTATCAGTAGCAATTAAAGTTTTTTCAGAAAATCCCGGATTGCTTCATTCACCTGTCCCGGCTGTTCGAACGGAGACAGGTGTCCCGCGTTTCTGATTAAAACAAATTCGCTTCCCGGCCACTTTGCCGCATCTGCTTTCATTACAGCCGGCGGCGAAAAAGTATCGTGTTCACCACAGATGAAAAGTGCAGGCATATCAGCCTTCAGCGGCACGTGCCCGCTGTCGATCCTCCCCGCCATTGCAAGCTGGCATCCTATTAATGATGTCCCGGGAGTATTCAGCAGGCCCGTAACAAATTCCACATATTCATTTCCCATCGCGGTAATATTTTCGGCCCGGAAAGTATTCGGAATGAATTCTTTTATGAATGCTTCGGCTCCGATTGTATTTATTCTTTTTACTGTATCAGCTCTTTTGATTCTTCCCTCATTTCCGTCTGCTTCACTTTTTGTGCCGCAAAAAATTGCCGCCCTGAATATGCTGCTGTTTTTGTCCAGTGCCCGGAAAGCAATATATCCCCCCATCGAAAGGCTGATCAAAACAGGTTTTTTAAGATCCATTCCGTCAACCACCCCAAACAGGTCATCCGCGAACTGTTCCATCGTAAACAATCCGTCGCCTTTCTCAGAAGCGCCCAGCCCGCGGATATCATACGCAACGCAGTAATAATCTTCTTTTAGTTCGTCGATCTGCTTTCTCCACATTCCGGCATCAAAAGGAAAACCGTGAACGAAGATTAGCGGTTGTTTTCCGGAATCGCCGTAGCTGTATATTGAAAGGCCGTTGATTTTTTTCATTTCTTATAGCTCGTTAAATTTATTAGTTTACGTGTATTATTGAATTTTATAATGTTAAATTATATAAGAGGCCTTTCGTGGAAAAGAGAATTTTATTCCTTTTAATCATTTCTTTTATCTCATTGTTTTTTATTTCGTGCTCAAGCCAGATTACTTACAAAGGTGAATTTGCTTTTATACCGGAGAAACCACAGACGGGACAGGAAGTAACCCTGTTATATAAACCCGCCAATCCGAAGTTTTCACCGCAGGATGAATTGTTTGCGAAAGTATACATATTTGACAAGGAAGTCCGCCAGGCGTCTGATGTAAAGATGAATTACCGCGACGGCGGATGGACCGGATCATTTACCGTCTCTGCTCAGGGCGCTGGTATTTTGCTTCAGTTCAAGGCCGGCGAAAAGAATGACAATAACAACGAAAAAGGCTTTCTCATTCCGTTGTTTACAAAAGACGGGCAGAAACAGGCGGAACTTTCCGCCGCTTACGCAGATGCATTTGTCGGCTGGGGACGGGGCTACCTTGAACTTAATGCCGATCCAAACTTTGTAAACGGATTGTACACCGAAGCTTTCAAAGCAGATTCATCACTTCTGAAAAAATATGGCAGAACGTATGTGGCTGCCAACCAGAGATATCTTTCTCCGGATGCTTTTGAGCAGCTCAGGAATGAAATCGATCAGAAAATCGAAAGCGGATTAACAAACACATACGAAGAACTCGAAGCGCTTCAGATTTCTTACACTCAGAAAAAGAACATAGAGAAGGCAGACTATTATTACAGGCTGATAGAAGAAAAATACCCTAAGTCGGATCTTATCCAGTCAACCCTGCTAAACAAGGTCAGGGCCGCAAAAGATGCGGGTGAGAAACTTAAACTCAGTGATAATTTTATTGAAAGATTTCCCGGAAGTAAATATCTGATGGACCTTCATAATATTATTATCAATGAATTCCGGAATTCAAAAAAATACAGCGAAGTTCTCGATTACGCGAAAAAATACAAAGCAGACATCGCGCCCTACACTCTCGCCCAGATACCTGACAGAATGCTCAGCGACAGTGCGGATTTAGATCTCGCTTACCAAATAACTGAACTGGGAATAGAAATTTCAAAGCAGGCCGCTGCCAATCCGGCAAAATACTGTTCCCCATATTTGACTCCGAAGGATTTTACGGAAGAACAGAATTATTATATGAGTATGCTCCTGCTGAGTAAAACAAAAATACTCTTTAAGCGGGATAAATCGCAGGCCGCGTCAGAAGCAGCAAATTTAGCCTTTTCACTTTCGGAAGGAAAAGACTCCGGTATAAACGAATTGTATGCGGAAATTCTCGTAAAATTAAAAAATTACCAGGAAGCAGTTAAACTGACTTCACGATTTATTTCCGAGGGATACGGTTCACCGAGAATAAAAGAATTGTATAAGGAATCCGTCATCAATACTATCGGTTCAGAAATCGCGGCAGAGGACGGACTTGCGGAACTGGAAGCCGCGGCAAAGGAAAAAATGCGGAACAAACTGACCGGGGAAATGATTAACCAGCCTTCCCCTGATTTCACGCTCACAAATCTAAAGGGTGAGATTGTTACGCTATCATCGCTTAAAGGAAAGGTTGTTGTCATCGACTTTTGGGCAACCTGGTGCGGCCCCTGTAAAAGTTCATTCCCGGGTATGCAGCAGGCTGTTGACAATTTCAAGGAAGATTCCGGCGTGGAATTCCTGTTCATTAATACCTGGGAACGTGTACAGAATAAAAAAGAAAATGCCGAGAAATTCATTGCTGAAAAAAAATATTCTTTTAATGTGCTGATGGATACCGATAATAAGGTAATTACATCCTATAAAGTCCGCGGCATCCCGACAAAATTTATCCTGGATAAAAACGGAAATACAAGATTCATCAGTGTCGGTTTCGGCGGTGATACAAACGCCCTGGTTGAAGAACTGAGTATGATGATATCTCTGTTAAGGAACTAATCAAAAAAAAGGAAAATAAATGAGGCGCTTAAAATTTTCTCTGCTTCCGGGAATATGGTTTTTTGTTTTTAATTTTTACCTTTTCGCGGGCGGTCAACCCGGAGATGAGAACAAAAAATATGTTTTAGTGATCCACGGCGGTGCGGGAGGCATTAATCGAGGCGATATAACGGACTCAGTAAAAAAGCTTTACTTGGCCGGGCTTGAGGAAGCTCTGAAAACAGGCGAAGAAATATTAAAGAACGGAGGATCTTCACTGGATGCTGTTGAAAAAGTCATACGGTATTTTGAAGATGACCCTCAGTTTAATGCCGGCAGGGGCGCTGTACTAACTTCGGATGGGACCGCGGAACTTGATGCCTCTATAATGTCGGGTATTGATAAATCTGCCGGGGCTGTTGCCTCTGTTACCCGGATCAAAAATCCCATTTCAGCCGCGCGCGCAGTAATGGAGAAATCTCCTCACGTATTGCTGGCCGGCACCGGAGCGGAGAAATTCGCTGAGGCCAACGGACTTGAGTTGGTAGATAACAAATATTTCATCACTGATGCCCAGATGAATTCCTGGCAGAAACGAAAAGCCGCTCTTGACAAAAAAGGAACCGTCGGCGCGGTCGCAATGGATATGAACGGCAACCTTGCTGCCGGAACATCTACCGGCGGGATGATGATGAAGATGCCGGGAAGAATCGGCGATGCCCCGATTATTGGCGCAGGGACATACGCGGACAATAATACCTGCGCGGTTTCCTGCACCGGATGGGGTGAAAAGTTTATTAAGAATGCGGTTGCCTTCCACGTCTCGGCATTGATGGAATATAAAAACTATACGCTGAAAGAAGCGGTTGATGAAATTATGCTTAAGAAATTAAGTAAAGGAGACGGCGGGCTGATAGCGATAGATAAAAACGGAAATTATTATATGGAATACACCACCCAAAGTATGTTCCGCGGGGTTGTGAATTCAGAAGGTAAAAAGGAATTTAAGATCTGGGAAGACTGATTAGAATTTTCAGATCAGTTTTTTTATCTCGCTTAGGATCACGGAAGTAGCGCCGGTATTTGTTTTAACAAATTCTCCCGCTGCCTTTCCGGCTTTAAGCCTCAGGCTTTCGTTTGAAAGAAGCCTTGTAAGGGTTTTATACATCGCGGTTTTATTTTCTATAATAAAACCGCCGCCGGTCTCGGCGAGATGAGACGCCTCCGCGGAAGAATGTATCTTCGGGCCGTAAAGAACCGGTATCCCGTATACCGCCGCTTCCAGCACATTGTGAACATTACTCTTATAACTCCCTCCGACAAAAGCAATACTCGCGTGGGAGTATAGCGTCAGCAGTATCCCGATTGAATCTACTATTATCACCCGTTCGTTGTTATAATTATTAAGGTAAGAGAAACGGATGGTAGGAACTGTCTCCGGGAATTCCTGCTCAAGTTTTTCGATATGGTTCACAGTCGGTTCGTGCGGCACAATAATCACCAGAAGGTCTTTGTGATATTTAAGAAGTTTAAGTATCACCGGATTGAGTATCTCCTCATCTTCTTCCCACGTGCTCCCTGCAATAAATATTTTCTTCCCTTCGGTGATTCCCGGACGGAGAATATTCTTTGTCTTTGCGTCACGGCTTTTAATATAAACACGGTCAAACCTTGTGTCCCCAGCCTGTTTCAGTTTGCTTCCCGGAATACCGAATACTCCAAAATTCCTGGTATCCAGATCTGAAATTGTCAGTATCTTTTCCATTTTGGAATAAAGCTGTTTATGGAACCCTCTGAGGAATGAGTTCTTCCGGAGGTTTTTAGTGCGCATTGTTGCGTCTACCAAAAGTACGGGGATTCCTTTGTCGTGGAGTACATTGATATGGTTCGGCCAGACATCATAGCGCATAAGCACGACAAGTGAAGGTTTGGCTATTTCCGAAAACGAGGAGATGGCAGCACGGCTGTCAAAAGGAATGTAAGTTACAATATCCGCGAAAGCATATTTTTTCGAGTTCTCATATCCTGAAGGCGAAAAGAATGTTACCAGAATGTTAACGTTACTTGACTTACGGAGTTCCTCAATAATCGGTTTTGCCTGCTCAAATTCTCCCATCGAAGAAGAATGGAACCAGATAAGTTTCCTCCCCCTGTTAAGCTTCTGCAGCGACGCGGAAAGATTTGAGTTCAGATTGCGCCGCCCTTCGATTCCGCGCCTGATCTTACTGTTGAAGAATCCAAGGAAATGAATTCCCGCGTAAAGCGCAGGAAGCATAACGGCGTTATACAAAATATACCAGACTTTTTCGATCATCTGCCGGTAAGTCCGGTTAGTTTTTGGAATACTTGTTCGGGCAAAATTTCTTTCATACACTTAAAATGTTTTTTCGGGCATTTAGCCAGCCCGATATGTGAACACGGCCTGCAAGATAAAAAATTATTTTCTAAGATTATACTTTTCGCGTGATAAGGAGCAAACCCAAATCCCTGAATGGTCGAACCGAAAATCGCGAGTACCGGCACATTACACGCCGTGGCAAGATGCATAAGCCCGGAATCATTACAGACAACCGCCCGGCATTCCTTCATTGTTTTCCCGATCAGGAACAGGTCATCAGCGCCGCAGACAGTTTCTACTTCGGGTAAAAGATTTTTTATTTTCTCACCGTAAAT
The DNA here is from genome assembly GCA_903843135.1 of uncultured Ignavibacteriales bacterium. Classification (GTDB taxonomy): domain Bacteria; phylum Bacteroidota; class Ignavibacteria; order Ignavibacteriales; family Ignavibacteriaceae; genus JABWCL01. The sequence goes on from CAIMOS010000097.1 coordinate 15,189, forward strand.
TTTATCATCCGCCCCGCCGATTACCGTTACTTTATAGCCGGATGAAAGTAATTTTTTTGAAAGTTCCAGGAAATACTCTACGGGCCATTGTTTGGTAAAGTGCTTTGATCCGGGACAAATACCGATCATTTGAGAACCGGGATTCTCACCGGGAAGAAAAGATGGGGGAAAATAAAATTCGCACCCGAGCGGATCGGCTTCAATCCCGGGGAACGAACCGATATATCTTTCAGGTACGGGCAGAACCGGCAAACGGTCTGTTTTTTTTAATTTAACCGCGAGGAACTTAGCGATACTGTGTTTTTTGAATTTGTAAACCGGCTTTGCGGCCCCGCTCAGGATTTTTTTTGACCTAAAGTTATTCTGAAGGTCAATTATATAATCGTAGGAACCAAAATCGGGCGACTTACCCTCGGTAAAGTCGTAATTGCGTGTGATGGTGTAAACGGTATTAAGGCGGGGATTGTATTTAAGCAGATCGCTGTACTGTTCTTTCACCACAAAGTCGATCAGCATACCATCGTTTTTTCTTTTCAGCGCCCTGATAAGGGGAGTTGTAAGTAAAACATCTCCAAGGGAGCTGAACCGGAAAATCAGGACTTTTTGACGCTGTGCGTTGATAGGATTAAGCAAAAATTTCTTTGTGTAAAAGCTGTAATTATATTCGATTGTAAAATTACATATTAATTGTATTTTTCCTAAATTTGAAGCAGCGAAAAATAAGGACTGCCGAGCCAGGGCTCTTTCCGTTGTAATGCTGTTTAATAAACAGTTTAATCCGTGCTGCGTCCCTGAATATATTTTAAAACGTATCTGCCTCATCGGCGAGCCGACCGGAACGCAATATGGTCAAGCCCCGTCATAAAAATAATTGCAATAATAAAATAGGATAATGATAACCGAAATTTGATATTATGGAAAACCAAAAGATAAACCGGACATTCCGGCTGCAAATTTTAACATTTTTTATCCTGCTTTTTGCGGCAGGTTATTCCGGTGCGCAGGTTGACTCATTGACAGCAAAACTTAATCAGATTAAATCGCTCCGCAGCGCGGTCGGTATGTCTGTCGCAGTCATCAAGGGTGATTCAATAGTTTATTCTAAAGGATTCGGTTTGCGCGACGTAACGAGAAACCTGCCTGCAGATGACAGCACTGTTTACCGCATCGCTTCAATTTCCAAGATGGTTACTGCCACCGCATTGATGACTCTTAATGATCAGGGCTGGATAAACCTTGACGCCGATATTTCAAATTACCTCGGTTTTACTCTGCGTAATCCGAATTTTCCGAATGATATTATTACAACCCGGATGGTGCTTTCGCACACTGCGGGACTGAGGGACGGCACCGGATATGACGGGTTTCTGAATGCGACTTACAATCAGTCTCCGCCCCCGCACTTAAAATCTCTCCTGCAGTCCGGCGGCCAGTACTATACCGCCAATATGTGGAGTTCCACTCTCCGTCCTTCCGCAAATTATTTTTCTTACGCCAATATTAATTTCGGCGTTATAGGAACAATTATCGAAAACATATCGGGACAAAGATTCGATATTTTCTGCCGTGATAATGTTTTTATACCTCTCGGCATTGACGGCGGATTTAATGTGCGGAATGTTGCCAACGTAAATAACGTTGCTGTTCTTTACAGAAAAAGCGGCGGAAGCTGGGTTCCGCAAACGGACAATTACCAGGGAGCCTATCCGCCTGCGCCTAATCTTTCAAATTATGTAATCGGTACAAACGGAGTAATTTTCGCTCCCCAGGGCGGAGTACGGACCAGCGTTAACGGACTCGCGAAATTTATGATAATGCATATGAACGGCGGAGTTTTGAACGAGGCGCGTCTCCTCAGCGACAGTTCCGCCGCAATGATGCAGAATCCGCGATGGGTTTATAACGGATCAAACGGTTTTAATTATTACGGGATCTTCAACGCTTATGGCCTGGGCTGCAGCCGGACTGCGGATCTTCTGCCGGGCGAAACTCTCTACGGCCATCCCGGGGAGGCTTACGGCTTAATTTCCGATCTTTATTTCTCAAAGGTTAAGGATTACGGAATTATCTTTATGACCAACGGCGCAATCTGGGGCTCTGGAACTTACAGCGGTTGGTACAATATGGAGGAAGAGGTCTTTAAGGCTTGCTTGTCAGAACTGCCGGACCTGGTCACTTCTGCAGAAGAAAAAAGTGAGGCCGCAAACACTGCTCCGCTAACAATTTCAGCCCACCCTAATCCGTTACGGCTGAATTCTGAAGCTGAAGAAATTACTTTTACCATCTCCGGAAGCAGTAAAAAATCCGGAATATCGCGGCTTCAGATTATTAATGTTCTCGGTCAGCAGATTGACGAAATCCGGGTAGAAATCAATGGGAACGGCAAGCAGGAAATACTCTACCCTGCCCGGAAACTTGCCCGCGGAGTTTATTTTTGCGCCTATTTTGAAGAAAATAAGGTAAAAGCAGTAAAATTAATTCTTGAATAAAAATATTCCTGTTTTTTGGTTAAATTTTTACTATTTTAATTGTGAAAATCATCACATTTTAGATTTGTAAACTGTAATATACTGCTGCTGCTGTTGTTATCATTTATTTAGGAATTATGTCAATTGAACGAAATTTTTTATGATAGAAGAAGAAGAGAGAAGATTGTGATCACGATCTTTACTCTGGTTTCCCTTATAGTTATTAACCTGGTAATGTACCTGCTCCTCTCAGTTTAGCCCCTCAAATTTCCCCCGGGGAAATCTCTGTTCTTTTTACTATTTTTACCCTTTCCAAAGTTTAAGAAGTTTAATTTATTGAGAATTAATGCGTCAGAATAACGTATATATTGAGACATACGGCTGCCAGATGAATGTGGCGGATTCGGAAGTTGTTATGGGTATCCTTAAGAATAACGGATACTCCATCACCGATAAACCAGAATCCGCGGATGTTATACTTTTAAATACCTGCAGCGTCCGTGATAACGCGGAACAAAGGATCTACGGCAGGCTGGGTAACCTTAAGAAATACAAGGATGGCCATCCCGGTTTAGTGCTCGGCATCCTCGGATGTATGGCAGAAAGACTCCGGAAAGACCTTATCGAAGATAAAAAAGTTGTTGATATCGTGATCGGACCGGATGAGTACAGGAGAATTCCGGAATTTATTCATCACGCGTATCACGGTGAAAAAGGAATCGGTGTTAAACTCTCCAAAACCGAGACCTATGACGATATCATCCCTTACCGTGAAGACGGGCTTTCCGCCTGGATTTCTGTTATGAGGGGCTGCGACAAATTCTGCACTTTTTGCGTTGTACCCTTCACCCGCGGTAGGGAAAGAAGCCGGAGCCTGTCATCAATTATCGAAGAAATCAAACTTTTATCAGGACGAGGCTTCCGCGAAGTGACACTCCTCGGACAGAATGTGAACTCGTATTATGATGAAGCAGGATTCGATTTTGCCGATCTTCTTGCCGCCGCAGCGATGGTTGACAGAAAGATCCGCGTCAGGTTCACTACTTCACATCCTCAGGATCTGTCGGACAAACTTCTCTATACGATCGCCGAACACTCTAATTTATGCAACTATATCCATCTGCCGGTTCAGTCGGGGTCAAACAGGATCCTGGAATTAATGAACCGTACATACACAAGCGAACATTATCTGGAATTGATTGATAAAGCCAGGAAGATAATTCCCGGAGTAAGTTTTTCAACCGATATTATTTCCGGCTTTCCGGCCGAAACACTTGAAGATCACCTTATGACACTTGACGTTATGAATAAAGTCAGATACGACGGAGCATATATGTTCAAGTATTCGCCCCGCGAAGGTACCAAGGCATTCAAAATGGAAGATGATGTTGATGAAGAGACGAAATCAAAACGCCTTCAGCAGATAATCGACCTTCAGCAGCGTATATCGGCCGAAGTGAATCAGTCACTCGTCGGTTCAAATGACACCGTGCTCGTTGAAGGATTCAGTAAGAAGTCGGACAAGTATCTCGCCGGCAGAACAGATACTAATAAAGTCGTGGTATTCCCTGCGATTGAGAATGTAAGTACCGGTGATTATGTGAAAGTAAAAATTTCGAAATCGACATCAGCGACGCTGTTCGGCGATTTTATTGAACTTGTTGATAAATATTCCGTCCCCGGCGAGAGGCTTACAGCCTGATGAAACGCTTTCTCATTCCGGTTTTATTTATCCTTTTTGTGCTCCCTGCATTTTCCCAGCAGGATAATGTACTCCCGATCCTTAAAGAAATTGAAGCCGGAAATTTGGAAATCGCGCAGAGCCAGTTCGACCAGATAAAATTTAAACATAAAGATGAACCGGGAATTATTTTTGTGGAAGGTCTCCTGACCGTAAATGCCGATAACGCCGTAAAGCACTTCACTAAAGTATATAAAAACCACCCCAAAAGCGGCTACGCTGACGCTTCCGTTTTCAGGATTTATACTTACTACGTTGCTACAGGAGAAAAAGCGTCTTCAGACAAATTCCTTAACATCCTGAAAACTGAATATCCGAAGTCGCCTTACCTTGCGGGCATCACGAAGAACCAGCCCATAGCTCTTACGGAGAATAAAGAATCCTCAAAATCATCTTCATCAATGAAGACCGCGATAAAAGAATCTTTTTATTCCCTCCAGGCAGGGGCCTTCTCAGTCATTAAAAACGCGCTGGTGCTTAAAGATCAGTTGGCAAGGGCAGGATGGACGGTGGAGATACGTGAAAAGATTGTCGGCGGCGCGAATTTTTTTATTGTTTATGCCGGGAGTTTTGGGACAGAGGCTGAAGCGAAATCGGCAAAAGAAAAACTGAACGAATCACAAAAAGTTGAGAGCCGGGTGGTCTCACTTGAAAAGTAGAAATTAAATGGAAAGCAAAATTCTTTTTACAGGAACATCCTCCGGCAGAACATCACTCACGCGCCATCACTCTTCATTTTTAATTTATACTCAAAACGGAATTCATCTCGTTGATTGCGGCGACGGAATTTCCCGCGCATTGCTCTCGCAGAATGTCGATATTACAACTCTCTCCTCCATAATTATCAGCCATTTTCACGCGGACCATCTCTGCGGGCTGCCGCTGCTGCTGACGCAGATGAAAATGAGAAAAAGAACAAAGGAGATAAAGATATTCGTATTTGAGGGCGAACAAAATAATTTGCATAATTTTATCAGGAGCACATATCTCTTCATTAACCGGCTTCCCTACAAAGTTGATGTTATTGGTTACGATGCTGATAAGAAATTTTTCCCGGATGAATCCCTGTCGGTGATCCCGGCCGCGAATTCACATCTGGAGAAATACAGGGGCGCGTCTCCTGACGGCAGTCTATCATTTTACTGCGCCAGTTTCTTATTTGAAATTAACGGAAAGAGAGTTCATTATTCAGGAGATATCGGTAACCCGGGGGACCTGGATTTATTCATAACATCAGAACCGGACATCCTGATCACCGAGTTCGCGCACATCAAAGCTGAAGACCTCTTTGCGTTCGCGAAACAATTCCCCGGAAGAATATATATTACCCATTATGCCGACGAGGACGCTGAATCACTCAAAATTCAGATGCGCGGGACCCCGATTGAATCAGCCGCTCAGATAAAGATCCTTACCGATGGCGATATCATAAAACTCTGATCAGTTCTTTTTCTTCTTCTGCGCTGAAGAATAACTCTTAAGATCATAGTCGATCGATTTCTTCGGCATCTTTATCCTTCTCAGTTCCACTCCCGCGATTGAAAAAAATGTTTCCGCCAGGGTATCGTGATATTCAGAAAAAACCACAACTTCTTTGATCCCCGCCCCGATAAGCGCTTTCGAACAATTTGTACACGGCATATTTGTTACATACGCAGTGGCGCCTTCGGTACTTACACCGTGTATCGAACACTGCAGAACAGCGTTCATCTCCGCGTGGATAGTGCGCTGGCAGTGATTATCTATAACAAGGCAGCCTTCATCTTCGCAATGAACATCACCGGGAACGGATCCGTTGTATCCTGTTGAAAGAATCCGTTTTTCCCTGACAAGCACGCATCCGCAGTGCATCCTCGGGCAAGTCGCCCTTTCCGATACGAGCATTGCAAGTTTAAGAAAATAATTATCCCAGCTCGGGCGCTTCTTTTTGTGATTTGGCATAGTAGTTAAAATAAAAATTATAAATTATTAATTAAGCAAATTTGTCTCCGCTTTTTATAGAAAAAGGGGAACCCGCTGCGTCAACATGCAATTTTAAATGATCTTAAGATATTCAAGCCTGCTTTGGCATAAAACACTTTCACATCGGGTCCATGAAATATATGTATTAAAAAACATTATTAAAACCGGTTTCAACTCACCGCACTCAAAAAGCCGGATTTACCAGAAAATCCAATAAATACTGATGAGTAATACCGTTAAAATCGGACGGAAAAAATTTATCAAGCGTTATAACGTATTTTCTATAGTTATCATTTATATTCAGCAGATTGCCAAATTCGCGTTGAACGGTCTTTTCGCTTTCAAGGTTTCTGCTTACCTGAATGTAAATTTTGTCTTTTTTGTTTTGAGCAATAAAATCAATTTCATAACCGTCCTGAACACCCACACTGACATCATAACCTCTCTTTTTGAGTTCCAGCAATACAATATTTTCTAAAATTCCGGAAATGTCTCTGTCTTTATAACCGATTGCCCCCGCCCGTAATCCGGTATCGCCCATATAAATTTTATCATAGTACTCCAGATACTTTTTCCCTTTAAGGTCATACCTGGGAATACGGTAAACCATAAAAGCAGACTCAAGAAATCTGAAATAATTCTGCACCGTATCAACTGATACCTTCGTTTTTTGAGATTTGAGAAAGTCAGAGGTACTTTTCGCGGTAGTAATGTTACCGCAGTTATCCAGAAGATAAAAGAATATTTTTTCAAGAAGATGCACATCCCTGATGTTGTTGCGCCTGATGACGTCTTTCAGTAACAATGTATTGATAACGGAATTCAGGTATTCATATATATGGGTTTCATCTTCGAAGGAATGGATCCCCGGCAGGCCGCCGAATTTCAGAAAACTCCGGAACGCGTCATCGGCGGATTTTCCCATGGCTAAGGGAAATTTCAGAAATTCTGAGAATACGAGAGGAAAAATTCTCAATTCAACATACCTTCCGCTCAGAAGAGTCGCCAGCTCTGATGACAGAAGATGCGCATTTGAACCGGTAATGATAATATCGGAAATTTTGTCTGTCTGCAGCGATAGTACGCCTTTTTCCCAGTTTTTGATTTCCTGCACTTCGTCAATAAAAACATACTTTTTCCCGCTCAGATTCCTGAATGCTGACCTGACGTATTTATCTAATTCTATTGCGTTTTGAATAAATTCAAATTCAAGCGACTCCTTGTTGATATATAAGATATTTTTATCCCTGACTCCGTTCTTTTTCAGTTCATCAGCGGCCATAATCATAACGGTGCTTTTTCCGCATCTCCTCATTCCGGTGATAACTTTAATAACGGGCTTATTCATAAATCCCGAAAGCTTTTCAAGATATTCTTCGCGCCTGACTAACATACAACCTCCGATACAACTTAGTTTATACTCGAAACTATCGCAATATATGGTAAAATCTTCGACTATACAAGAAGATATATTCTTCACGGAAAGTTATTGAATTTCGGTTTACCGGGATTAAAGTATTCCGGTGAAGAGTGGTACGCATACCCTGATAGATCCCCAAATTCTAAACTCACTTCAGTCTTGCGCTTAAGTTATACAATTCTTAATTCAAAATTCTTAATTTTTAATTAAATTTGTCGTTATTTATTTAATTTCATTAAGGAAAGCAATGGCCCCCAATATCGATATGATTAAAAAGGTTTATTCAGAGTTCAGAGGCAAGGTGGATGCGGCGCGCAAAATGCTCGGCAGACCGATGCCCTATGCTGAAAAAATACTGTATGCCCACTTATTTGACGGCGTTAAGAATGAATTAAAACGCGGTAAAGATTACGCGGATCTCGCTCCGGACCGGGTTGCGATGCAGGACGCAACAGCCCAGATGGCACTTCTTCAGTTTATGTCCGCGGGAAAGAAAACCACAGCTGTTCCTTCAACCGTTCACTGCGACCACCTTATCCAGGCGCAGATCGGCGCCACCGAAGACCTTAACCGCGCCAATACTGAAAATAAAGAGGTATACGATTTCCTCGAAAGCGTTAGCAAAAAATACGGAATCGGTTTCTGGAAACCGGGCGCGGGAATCATCCACCAGGTCGTTCTTGAAAACTATGCTTTCCCGGGCGGAATGATGATAGGTACAGACTCCCATACACCTAACGCGGGCGGGCTCGGAATGATCGCAATCGGCGTCGGCGGCGCGGATGCTGTTGATGTTATGGCAGGCATGCCGTGGGAACTGAAGTGGCCGAAACTTATTGGTATCCACCTTACCGGAAAACTGAACGGATGGGCCTCGCCTAAAGATGTTATCCTCAAAGTCGCGGGTATCCTCACCGTAAAAGGCGGAACCGGAGCAATTGTTGAGTACTTCGGCGAAGGCGCAAAATCACTCTCCTGCACAGGCAAAGGAACGATCTGCAATATGGGCGCTGAAATCGGCGCGACAACCTCAGTGTTCCCCTTCGATGAGAAGATGGCATCTTATCTCCGTGTAACAAACCGCGCGGATGTCGCTGCTTTAGCAGAAGGTTTAGCCGATGTTCTTCAGGACGATGATGATGTAGTAAAGAATCCTTCAAAATATTTTGATCAGGTAATTGAAATCAATCTGAGCGAACTTGAACCGCACGTAAACGGTCCGTTCACTCCTGATCTTGCGTGGCCGATTTCGAAATTAAAAGAAGCCGTAAAAGAAAAAGGATATCCGGATAAAGTCAGTGTCGGATTGATCGGAAGCTGCACGAACTCCAGTTATGAAGATATCGACCGCGCGGCGTCACTTGCAAAACAGGCTGTCGCAAAAGGGATAAAAGCGTCCGCGCAGTTCACTATCACACCCGGCTCAGAGAAAGTCAGGGCAACCATCGAAAGAGACGGCCAGTTAAAAGCGCTTGAGGATATAGGCGGAGTGATCCTCTCTAACGCGTGCGGGCCCTGCATAGGTATGTGGAAGAGAATGGATATGAAGACCGGCGAGAAGAATACGATCGTCACCTCATTCAACCGTAACTTCGCGAAAAGAAACGACGGTAACCCGGATACCTTAGCTTTCGTAGCAAGCCCGGAAATTACAACTGCTTTTGTTATTGCAGGCAGCCTCTCATTCAATCCTCTCACCGACACATTGAAAAATGCGAAGGGTGAGGATGTTAAACTCGATCCTCCGACAGGTGAAGAACTTCCGCTGTCAGGTTTTGCAGAAGGAGCCGAAGGATTTATTCCTCCTGCCGCAGACGGATCAAAAGTTGAAGTTAAGGTAGCCCCGGCAAGCGATCGGCTTCAATTATTAACGCCTTTTACACCTTGGGAGCGAAAAGATCTGGAAGGTATGGCAGTCCTGCTTAAAGCAAAAGGCAAGTGCACAACAGACCACATCTCGATGGCAGGCCCCTGGTTAAAGTACCGCGGACACCTCGACAACATATCGAACAATATGTTTATCGGCGCTATTAATGCTTACACCGGAGAAGCCGGAAAAGTTAAGAATATTTTCACAGGTGAAACAAAAAGTGTACCTGAAGTCGCACGCGAATATAAAGCCAAAGGTCAGCCCTGGATTGTAGTCGGCGATGAGAACTACGGCGAAGGCTCAAGCCGCGAACACGCAGCGCTCGAACCGCGCCACCTCGGAGGTCGCGCAATTATTGTAAAGAGCTTTGCCCGTATCCACGAGACCAACCTGAAGAAACAGGGAATGCTTCCTTTTACTTTCGCTAATCCCGCCGATTACGACAAAATAAGAGAAGATGATATAGTAGCTCTTAAAGGCCTGACAGATTTCGCGACGGACAAGCAGGTTACTCTGGTAGTAAAACACAAAGACGGTACAACCGAAGAAATCAGACTGAACCACACATTCAACGAACGCCAGTTTGAGTGGTTCAAAGCAGGCAGCGCATTAAACATGATCGCCGCCGAGAACAAATAATCCGGCCCGCTTACAATTCCTTATTCCTCCCCCTTCCCTTTTATAAAGGGAAGGGCCGGGGATGGGTTACAGAAATTCCTTGGAAAATTTTCTGCCGTTCGCAGTAGCCCAACCGCATTCCATAGAAATTTTCTATAATTATAATCATACCCTCATAGTTCAAAAAACATTATATTACTTAGAATATAATTTTGAAATTTATTCGCTCAATGAATAGTATATTAATAAATTAAACTTATGGCTGAGTCAAATAAGAAAGTCATTGATGAATGGATTTTGCAGTCTGATTATGACTTTAAGACTGCAGAGGCGATGTTTGACACGGGGAGATACATCTATTGTATCTTTATGTGCCATCTTAGTCTTGAAAAATGCCTTAAGGCCTTGTACTGCAAAGCCTTAAATAAGCATCCCGAGAAAACGCACAACTTAAATTATCTTATTAATAAAATCGGACTTGAATTACCAGAGGAATTACTATCATTTATCGATAATATCAATAACAATAGTGTTCCGACCAGATATCCAGATGATTTACAAAAAGTATTGGCTTCGTATAAGAAACGCGAAACCAAAAAGATACTCTCCACAACAAAAGAAACTTTGATATGGCTGAAAGAGAAATTGCAGAACTAAAAAAAGAAATTGAAAAGATTTTTTCAGAGAAGCATATAAAGCTCGATAAAGTAGTGCTATTTGGTTCATCTGCCAGGAAATCCGCAAATAAAAATTCAGACGTCGATTTGCTTTTTATTTCAAAAGCATTCAGGAATAAGAAGTTAAATGATATTTATAAAATGGTTAGCGGCGTTAACAGGGCTTTGGTAAACAAATTCGACAGGCCATTTGACACTATTTTCTATTCTGACGTTGACTGGAATCTGGGAAGTTCTTTGATAGTCTCTGAAGCAAAAAATAACGGTGTCGTTATCCTTGGCTGAGTTTTAATCATAGTATCATTCGGCTGGGGCAACAAAACTATTTATTTATAAACCAGAAAAGATTTGTATTCCCCTTACTGCCTCTGTTTATCCAAACCGGGGCATTTTTGGTTTCAGATTTCTCCCTTCCCTTTTTATAACGGGAAGGGCCGGGGATGGGTTAGAGAAGCTCCCTTTAGAATTCAGGCGATACACTCTCACGCATAGTTTTTTCAGTTTCATCTCCATCAGCCGTCTGCATAAACTTAAACTAGTGCCTTCCACTCCCCTATAATACATCAATACATTATTATGCATTACTAATACATAAAATTGTATTTTTCATCTATTAGTAATACTTAAAAATATGCCATTTGTTTTGCCGGAATAGATAATTTATGTATTATTAAAACATAAATTATTGGTTTTTATGTATTAATAACGAACAATATATGCAATCCGGATTGATCGAACGTGTAATAGAAGACCAGTTGCACTACTTTAAGGCGAAACCACCGGGTATTCTCCGCGAGATAAACATAAGCCGTGCCCTGAAATCGAATCAGGTAGTGGCAATTACTGGAATCCGAAGGTGCGGCAAATCCACGCTGTTGCGTCAGATCGCTGCGAAGTACAGCGAATATTATTACCTGAACTTCGATGATGACAGATTACTCGGTTTCACTGTGAGTGATTTTGAGAATCTTATGATGGCCTGGAAAAAACTTTCAAAAGCCGGAGTAATAGTACTGGACGAAATACAGGTGGTCCCGGGCTGGGAGAGGTTCGTGAGGCGTATTCACGACGAGAATTATAAAGTTTTCATCACCGGCTCTAACGCTGATCTGCTCAGCGGAGAACTTTCCACACACCTGACGGGGCGCCATCACAGCATCGAATTATACCCGTTTTCACTGTATGAATTTCTTAAGTTCAGAAATTTCGATTCAACAATCAAAACAACTGACAATCATATCAGACTGACAGAACTGACAGATGAATACCTCGAGAACGGAGGTTTTCCGGAATATCTCATTTATCAGGACCCGGAATACCTGAGACGGGTGTATGAGGATATAATATACAGAGATCTTATTGTCCGGTTTAAAATACGAGATACCAAATCATTCCGGGAATTGTCCCGTTATCTCTTCACCAATATAACTTCGGTAATAGGTTATAATTCGCTGCAAAGAGTTTTGAATATCGGCAGCGTCTGGTCTGTCAAAAACTATATTGACTACCTGCGGCAGAGTTTTCTGTTCACTGAGGTGTTCAAGTATGATTATTCTATGAAAAAGCAGTTGGTGTACGATAAAAAAATCTTTTCTATAGACAACGGGCTCAGGAATGCAGTTTCATTGCGGTTCAGCAATGATTCAGGGAAGCTCCTTGAGAACGCAGTATTTATCCACCTTAAGAGAACGGATAATGAAATATATTATTATAAAGGTAAGAGAGAATGTGATTTTTTGATCAGTTATAAAAATAAAATCGCTTCGGCAATACAGGTAACCGACCTCATAACCAATTCCAATCGTGACAGGGAAATGGAAGGGCTGCGCGAAGCGATGCAAAAATTCGACCTGAAAGAAGGGACCATCATCACCCGCGATACTGAAGACAAGTATGATGTAAATGAGGGAGTGATCCGCATTGTACCGGCTTACAAATGGCTTCAGTATGAACAGTCCGATATAGTTAATAATGAAAAAGCGCGGCGCTGAAGAAAATCTCCCAAACCGTTTTGTTAAACAGGTCTATGAAATTCCAGCTCCTGATGAATTTGATATTCCGGAGGAAGAGAAGGTCAGTCCACAAACTCAGCTTTTTGTTGATGAATCTAAAACGATCATCAGCATAAACGACAGCCCCGACATTCCGTTTGTTTATTCGGTCAATCCGTACAGGGGATGCGAACACGGCTGCATCTATTGTTACGCCCGCCCCACTCACGAATATCTCGGCTTTTCACTCGGACTCGATTTCGAAACCAAAATTACATTCAAACCGGATGCTGATAAACTTTTAGAAAAAGAACTTACAAAAAAATCATACAAACCCGAAGTGATCAACTTCAGCGGTAATACAGACTGCTACCAGCCTGTGGAACGTCATCTGAAGTTAACGCGGAAGTGCCTCGAAGTTGTATCCCGGTTTGATCATCCTTATACGATCATAACGAAAAGCTCGCTGATAAAAAGGGACATTGATATCATTTCTGCGTCCGCAAAGAAACAGCTTGTTTTAGTCGGGATCTCGATTGCCACACTCGACCCGGCACTTGCTACAAAAATGGATCCGCGGGCAGCCTCTCCTAACTCCCGGCTTAATACTATTGAGGCACTCAGCGCCGCCGGCATACCTGTTGGCGTCGTTGTATCTCCTGTAATTCCTGGACTCACCGACCACGAAATGCCGGCGATCCTGAAAGCCGCAAAGGAAGCCGGTGCCACTTCCGCTTCCTATACAATTCTGCGCCTCCCGCACGGAGTTAAGGAATTATTCACGAAGTGGCTTGAAGAAAACGCACCCGGCAAAGCGGCCAGAATAATCAGCCGAATTAAGGAACTTCGTGGCGGAAAGCTAAATGATCCTGAACGCTTTTCCCGAATGAGAGGCAAAGGCGAATTAGCAGATACCATCAGCGTATTCTTCCATCTTAATGCCCGCAAACTCGGACTCGACAATCCCCCTCCCGCCCTGAGACAAGATTTGTTTAATCCCGGCAATCAGCTTTCGCTCGGCCTCTAACGCTTCCGCGATAATTGATAATTGTTAATTGTTAATTGTTAATTGATAATTGTTAATTGTTAATTGATAATTGTTCATTGATATTTATATTTGATGTCTTAATCAATAGGAAATTCTGAATGAAAAATATCTTAATTTTATTAGTTGCAGTCTTGTTAGTGTTGAACATCCCCCTTTCAGCCCAGGAAGCAAAAACCGGGAAAAAGGCCCCCAATTTCAGACTGGAGGATGTAAACGGAAAGACCGTTGAACTCAAAGACCTGCTCGGTAAAGGGCCGGTACTGATCTCCTTCTGGGCTACCTGGTGCAAGCCGTGTATGGAAGAACTCGGAGAATACAAAGAGATTTATAATAACCTGAAAGACAAAGGCTTCACGATGGTTGCGATTTCAACTGACAACGAGAAAACGGTTAATAAAGTGAAACCTTATGTAGTCAGTAAAGGAATTCCCGGCATTGTATTGCTCGATACCAATTCCGAAGTAGCGAGGAAATATTATGCGACTTCTATGCCGCACACAGTTATTCTTGATAAAAACGGAAATGTACTTTACAGCCACACCGGCTACAAAAAAGGTGATGAAAAAATAGTGCAGGAAATCATCGAGAAAAATTTATAATATTTATGACTAAGGCAATCACCGTTTTAAGGATCTCTTTTTTAACATTTCTGTTTATCAGTGTATTAACTTCCGCGCAAACGGAAGACCAGTTCGTCCCTCCGGTTCTGCCGGAAGGGCTTAATCTCTCCAACCAGATGAAATACTCATTCGATAATCAGGCGAAAAGGGAAATCTTCGAGAACTGGTTTAACCTGGACTATTCTTATGGAATCTTTAATGCCGGGATAAGATTCGAAAGCTTTCAGCCAAATGACCCGAACCCTGCAGTCGCCCGCGGGCGGAAACGTGATTCCGGAATCAACTTCAAATATATCAGAGCCGAGATCGGCGATATACACGCCAATGCCGAATTCACAGTCGGAAACTACTACGCGCTGTTCGGCAGAGGAATGCTGCTAAAAATTTATGAGGACCGCAACCTCCGCGTTGACAATAATCTGACCGGAATAAAACTAAACATCAAATACGAGGACCTTTATATTTCCGTACTTTCCGGTATGCCTGAAAATATGGACCTCACGCGTTCAGATGTTCTGCACGCTCTCGATTTCGAATACAGAATGAAAAGCATCGCTAATGTCGGCTTAAGCCTTGTCTCCAACAGGCCCGATGCAGACGGCGTCGCGACAACAACACTGACCTCAGCAAGAGTGCATCACATCAATGATAATTTTGATGTGTATGCTGAATACGGATTGAAATTCAACGAGGATATCAAACAAAATAAATTCAAAGGAGAAGAGAATTTCATCGGTAAGGCGTTTTACGGAAATATCAATTTCTATGTAAGTGATTTCTCTTTGGTTACAGAATATAAATATTACGATAATTTCCAGTTCGCTTCATTCGACGGCTCGGTAATTTACAACACCCCGCCTGCGCTCCGTAAAGACTATACATATCTGCTGCTGAACCGTCACCCGTCTCCGCTCAACCAGGCAAATGAGCAGGGCTTCTACGGCGAACTCTCTTATAACTTCGACGATAATACAGGCATCTCATTGAACGCCGGAGAAACGCGCACACTACCGGTTACTTCCTTATATCAGCGATCTATGAACACAAAAAATGATATCCGCGTCCAGTTCAGGGAAGCTTTTTTGCAGGCAAACCACAAATTCGGAGAGAGTTTCGATTTGTTCGCTGGATTCGGATACAATGAAGAACTTGATAAAAACACAAAGAACATCACCCCTGTTGCGGAACTAAAATACTACTTTGATGATATTAACACTTTGAAATTTGTGCTCGAACATCAGAGCACAACGGACAGAACAACCCAGGAAAAATATTTCACACAGGCATTCACTCTCGAATATCTCCGTTCCCCCCTCTGGTCCGTAGCGCTGGTTTCAGAATTACTTACACGGGAGCCGATGCCCGGCCACGTGGTAAGAAAAGTCTGGGGCCTTCTTCAGTTTGGTTATCGTCTTGCAGAACACACCGACATGAGTTTACTAATCGGTTCACGGCAGGCCGGCAATATCTGCATCGGCGGCGTCTGCCGTTACGAACCGGAATTCAGAGGCATCGAAATAAAAATGATGAGCAGGTTGTAGAATTAAAAATTAAGAATTATGAATTAAGAATTCTTCAGTATTGATGAGGGTGCGGCTCACGCCAATCTCAAAGCCGCATCCCATTTACCCACTCCAAAACACACATTTCCCCTCCCTCCCTCTAAATTCTTCTACTGACACTGTTACTGAAACTGACACTGATACTGAAACTGTTTACTGATTATTTACATAAACGGCGCTATTTTTGTATGAAATGTTTTCGCTCAATTTAACAGAATAGTACATTAACTGAGTTTTCTAAAATTTCTTAATAAATACAGGTCAGAACTATGCAGACATTATTGCTTTTTCTTTTACTATGCACTTCAATCCTTGCACAGGACGAAGCCCGCTTATTGAGGTTCCCCGCGATCCACGGCGATAAAATCGCCTTCGGTTATGCCGGCGATCTTTATCTCGTAAGCGCGCAAGGCGGTGTCGCAAGGAAAGTCACTTCCGACATCGGGTACGAAATGTTCCCGCGCTTCTCCCCTGACGGTAAATACATCGCCTTCACGGGACAATACGACGGCAACACCGAAGTCTACCTTATCAATTCAGACGGCGGCGTGCCTCAGAGATTAACATACACAGCCACACTCAACCGTGATGACGTGTCGGACAGAATGGGCCCGAACAACATCGTTATGGCGTGGCGCGATAACGACAATATCGTCTACCGTTCACGGTGGCGCGAATTCAACGACTTCAAAGGCCAGTTGTACCAGGTTTCTAAATCCGGCGGCCTCTCAGATCAGCTGCCTCTCCCCCGCGGCGGATTTTGTTCATTCTCACCCGACGGACAGAAGATGGCATATAACCGTGTCTTCCGAGAGTTCAGAACCTGGAAGCGCTACAAAGGCGGTATGGCGGATGATGTATGGATATATGATTTCAAAACAAAGAAACACGAAAACATAACCAATAATCCTGCTCAGGATATCATCCCGATGTGGGGCGGAAATAAGATATATTTTACTTCCGATCGCGATGGTAAACTAAACCTGTTTTCTTACGATCTGGGATCTAAAGAAACTAAACAACTCACTTTCTTCAAAGAGTACGATGTAAAATTCCCTTCAATCGGAGATAATGCCATCGTATTTGAAAACGGCGGTTATGTCTACAAATTTGATCTGCAGTCTGAAAAAGCAGAAAAAGTAAAAATATTTATATTGGACGATTTTGCCACCGGAAGAGGCGGACTTATCGACGTCAGCAAATCAGTAACGAACTTTGAGATCGCGCCTGACGGGAAACGCGCATTGTTCGGCGCCCGAGGTGATGTTTTCACTGTACCTGCAAAGAACGGCGCCACAGTAAACCTCACGGCTACCCCGGGCATTCACGAACGTAATTCCAAATGGTCTCCCGACGGCAAGTGGATTGCGTATATTTCCGACGCGTCAGGCGAAGATGAAGTTTATATAAGATCCGCGAACGGCGCAGGCGAACAGATACAGCTTACCCGTAACAGCGACAGCTATAAATACTCTGTCCTCTGGTCACCCGATTCAAAGAAGCTCCTCTTCAACGATAAGATGCAGAGACTTTCGATTGTCGACATTGACTCCAAAAAAGTGATACAGATCGATAGGGCAACAAGTTGGGAGATCACTTCATTCGACTGGTCACACGACAGCCGCTTTGTGGTTTACATCCGTCCTGAAGAAGATGAAATGGCGAACGTTTATGTTTACTCTTCAGATGAAAATAAATCGTATAAAATTTCCGACGGCTGGTTCGGCAACAGCGAAGCAACTTTCTCCGAAGACGGTAAATTTATTTATTTCGTCTCACAAAGGTTCTTCAACCCTACATACAGCCAGACAGAATGGAACCATATCTACCAGGATATGTCGAAGCTTTATCTTATTGCATTGGCTAAGGATACAAAATCACCTTTTGAACCCAAGAGCGATGAAGTATCGATAGTCGATACAAGCAAAAAGGCTGATGAGAAGAAGGAAACAAAATCTCCCTCGAAGGTTACAATTGATTTCGCGGGGATCAGCAGCAGAATAGTTGAAATTCCGGTCGCCCCGTCAAATTACAGGAACCTGACGGCTGCAGATAAGAAAGTATATTACATACGCCGCGGCTCAAGGGAAACCGGCGCAAAATTATACCTCTACGATATTGATAAGCAGAAGGAAACTGAAATCAGCGATGCTGACGGTTATGAAATGTCCGCCGATAAAAAGAAAATGATCATCGGACAGGGCGGGTCATATTATATAGTTGACCTTCCCTCATCACGCATTGAGACAAAGGACCGCCTGAACCTGAATGATATGAAAGTGAAACTTGACAGGCAGGCAGAGTGGGCGCAGATATTCAATGAGGGATGGCGCCAGATGCGCGACTTCTTCTACGCGCCGAATATGCACGGGCTTAACTGGGAAAATATCCGCGACCGCTACGCTCCGCTGGTTAAGTATGTGAATCACCGCGCGGATTTAACTTATATAATGGGCGAGATGATCGGCGAACTGAACGTCGGCCACGCTTATGTCGGCGGAGGCGATTACCCCAACGCGCAGAGAATCAAACTCGGGCTCCTCGGAGCTATTATTGAAAAAGATAAATCAGGCTACTTCCGGATAAAGAAAATTTGGCCGGGCGCTAACTGGGACAAGTCTCTGCGTTCACCTCTGACTGAGATCGGTGTTAAAGCCGCTGAAGGCGACTACATCATTGCTGTCAACGGCAAGAGCACAAAGAACTTAAATGATATCTATGAGATGCTTGTTGGTGCTGCAAACAAACAGGTGAAACTGAAATTAAATTTAAAACCGTCCGAAGACGGAGCCACAGAATCAACTGTTGTTCCGGTTATGGATGAACAGCCGCTGTTATATTATAACTGGGTACAGAATAATATCAGCAAAGTCAATAAGGCAACAGACGGGAAGGTCGGATATCTGCACATTCCTGATATGAGCGCCGAAGGACTGAATGAATTCGTTAAATATTTTTATCCGCAGTTAAAGAAGGAAGCCCTTATCATCGACGTCCGCGGCAACGGCGGCGGCAATGTTTCCCCTATGATCATTGAAAGACTGAGAAGAGAAGTCGCGATGATGGATATCGCGAGAAACACTTCGACATCAATTGATCCGGGCGGAATGCATTACGGACCGAAAGTGGCGTTGCTTGACGAATATTCTGCGTCCGACGGTGATATTTTCCCGTACAGATTTAAGCATTACAAACTCGGTAAATTGATCGGCAAGCGTTCCTGGGGCGGTACTGTCGGCATCCGCAATTCGCTCCCGTTCCTTGACGGTGGTTATCTCAACCGCCCGGAATTCGCGAGTTATCAGGCTGACGGAAAAGACTGGGCAATTGAAGGACACGGTGTTGATCCCGATATTTATGTTGATAAAGATCCTGCGCTTGAATATGAAGGAACCGATCAGCAGTTGGATAAAGCGATTGAAGTAGCTAAAGAAGAACTTAAAAACTTCAAGAAGCTTCCTCCTCCGCCTCCGTATCCGGACAAGAAATAATTCTTTACAAAAAGCCCCGTCATCCGCGGGGCTTTTTCATATCCCTTCAACGGCGCTGTTCAACAGGACTTCTTTTCATATTCACTCAACTTGTTATGTGCTATCGATCTCACTAAGCACACACGGTTTGCTAAACCGTGGTACGAGGTCTTCCGTAGCGCGGATTAGCAATCCGCAACGGCGCTGTTCAACAGGACTCCTTTTTATATTCATTCAGCTTGTTAAGCGCTATCGATCTCACTAAGCACACACGGTTTGCTAAGCGGTGGTACGAGGTCCTCCGTAGCGCGGATTAACAATCCGCCGCGGCGCTGTTTAACTGCATTCCCCGAAAAAGTCTTCCGCTCAAGATATGTTTCCCCTGACAGGGGGCTGTCCTAAAAGTAAAACATATTTTTGGCAGTAAAAAAAGGGCAGAGGCCATCATTTGGCCACTGCTCTTTGCGTGTCATGTAAAC
>CAIMOS010000098.1 GCA_903843135.1 uncultured Ignavibacteriales bacterium
GGGATATCTGCAGGGCGGCAATCTTGAAAAAGCAAAAGACAGGGAACTGCGGGGAAACCCTTATCCGGATATAGTTGTCTGCTCGCCGGAACTGCGGCACTGCATCCATCCCGATTTCTTAAAGGACCAGATTACAGCATCGCTTGAGCGCCTCAATATGGATTATATTGACTGCTATCTGCTACATAATCCCGAATACTTTTTGAATTACTCCGCTTATGAAACTGCAGAGGAAATGCACGCCGAATACTATTCCCGCATCCAGAGGGCCTTTAAGTATCTTGAAACCGAGGTTGAATCAGGAAGAATTAATAGTTACGGAATCTCCTCGAATACCTTTGGTTTAGAAGAAGGTGAAGATGACTTTACATCTCTGGAACGGATCTTACAGGCCGCGGATGAAATAAATGCAAAATACTTTTCTGTGATTCAGTTCCCGATGAATCTGATGGAAAAGGGAGGAGTCAAAAATCTTAATCAGGCCGGGTGCAAAAAGAATGTTCTGACGATCGCGGCTGAAAATAATCTTGGTGTGCTTATCAACAGGCCGCTGAACGGAATCAGCGGAAACCGTATGCAGCGGCTCGCTGAGTTTGAGATTACCGAAGACCGTTCCGGGGAAGAGGTTGATCTTCTGATTGAATCTGTTAAGATGAAAGAAGTCGAACTGAAGTCAGAGTATGTGGTGCCTCTGCATGCAGATGCAAGCGAGAAGCGGGCATTTGTTGAATGCCTTTCAACCGCATCAATGCTCTCTGATAATAAGGGAAAATTTCAGGGCGTGACGCATTTCAATGAGATCAGCGGACAGTTTTTAATCCCCCGGATTAATTATGTGATTAAAGAGTTATACGAAAAGTATAACTCTGAATCTCTAAGGAAGAAACTCAATGAGTACGGAGTTGAAGTTCAGATTCTGATAGATTCATTCAGAAGCATATTGGCAGGGAAGCACAATAAAAAACTGAAAACATTTCACAAAAAGATTGATGCTGTTACGGAAGGGGTTTATGCAGGCCAGCCAATGAGTCGCAAAGCGGTCGCGATGATTAATTCATTGCCCCAGGTTTCTTCAACACTTGTAGGTATGCGAAGTGTTAATTATGTCAATGATATGCTAGCAGCGGGGAATCTTGAATTCTCACCGGATGCATATGGATTTTGGGAGAAATAAGGGGTTCGTGCTTTAAGGGTGAAGAGTTAAGAGAGAAGAGTGAAGAGTTTTTTTACTTTCCACTCTTCTAATAAACTAATCTTTCTCTTTAATCAGGTTTTCTTTTGTCGTCAGCAAAATTGAAGATAGCATCTTAATCAACTCTTCGCAATCGGCGGAAATTGAGTTAAACTGATTATGATTTATCACCTCCGATTCTTTTAATAACCTAAGCCAGTATTTGGTTTCCCGGGCTTCTCTATACGAGATTGAGATTTTGAAAAGAAAATCCTTCTTCGTGTGCGCACCCAGGGCTTCCTCTATGTTGGCTCCGATCGATGTACCGCATCGCAATATTTGTTTCGAAAGGACATAATCCTTTTTATTACTTATCAGGTATCTATAGAGCTTGATGATCCTAAGCGCAAACTTAAATGATTTATCCTGAACAATACTCTCCAAAATTACCTCTTACATCTTACTTCTTATTGAAAATTGTTAGAAGAAGTTTCGTGTCCGCCATTTTTTTTACAAAAATTCAAAGAAATATGTACAGCGCTCTTAACTCTTCTCTCTTAACTCTTCTCTCTTAACTCTTCTCTCTTAACTCTTAATTCACAAAATTAGTTTTCGTCTAAGCGCTTTTCCCAAAGATATTTCTTCGTTTCTTTCACGACCACACCTGATAAGAGAAGAAGCGCGATCAGGTTAGGAATAGCCATAAGAGCATTAGTAATATCCGCGAAGGTCCAGACAATTGGGAGGGAAAGGACTGAGCCGATTAGGACAAATATTACCCATAAGATCCTGTAAGGTTTAACGGCCTTTGTTCCGACAAGATATTCTATAGCTTTCTCACCATAGTATGACCATCCCAGAATCGTTGAGAACACGAAGGTTAATAAACCGACCGTCAGTACAATTGATCCTATTACGGGAATATCCGCAAATGCTGCGTTTGTAAGCTGTGCGCCTTTTAATCCGTTCATCCATTCGCCGGAGTTAACAACTACCAATCCGGTCATAAGGCACACAACAACCGTATCCCAGAATGTTCCGGTTGATGAAACCAATGCTTGCCGTACCGGGTTTTTTGTCTGTGCCGCAGCCGCAACTATAGGTGCGCTGCCTAATCCCGATTCGTTTGAGAACAATCCTCTTGCAATACCATATCTGATTGCTTCTTTTGCGCTCGCTCCCAAAAATCCGCCCATAATAGCCGTGCCGCTGAAGGCGCCGTTAAGAATAAGGCTGATTGTATTCGGCAAAGTCGAGTAGTTTATAAAAAGAAGGATCGCGCATCCGAGCACATAAAAAATCGCCATAAAAGGAACGAGTTTTTCGCACCAGTTTGCAATAGATTTGATTCCGCCAAGTATCACAACTGCCGTAAGCACAGCGAGTACAACACCCGTTATCCAGGTCGGTATGTTAAATGTATGTTCAGCCAGTGCGGAGATAGAATTTGCCTGCACCATATTCCCGATCCCGAAAGCTGTTACAGCGGTGAGGGCGGCGAAAATTGTACCGAGCCATTTCATATTAAGGCCTTTTTCAAGAAC
>CAIMOS010000099.1 GCA_903843135.1 uncultured Ignavibacteriales bacterium
AGAAGAAGGAATTGGGAGTGGGTTCAAATATCAAACTGTCCCGCATATAACGTTAAAATCTATAGCAAACAACGAACCGCCGGCCACGGAAACTTTATACGATAAACCATTTATAGATAACTCAAAACACCGTGTAACCGGTCCGTTTACCGTCGAAGCAGTACCCGCACCGGTTGTAAAACCAGTAGATCAAATAGCCACACCCAACCAAACAACTACAACTTCGCCCCTATCCTCCGCCCTCTCCAGAACCGGCGAAACACTCCGCCAGGCACAATGGAGGGATGAGCTGCTCAAAGCAGGAATACGGGGCAAGCACAAACAAATAATAAATTTTACCCGCGTTGAACCATTCTCGGGTACAAGGTGGCTACACGCGGATGCAGAGACAATACCAGAAGCAAAGAAAAAGAATCTTTTCGAAACCGAAAAGCAGATGACATTCGACGATCTTCCGCAAAGGGTGGTGATTTCTTTCGGCCCTGAACACGCGCCGCTTGAACAAAGACAGGTTGCCCTTGCACTGGAAGAAGCTCAATCTCTTGTCCCAAAACCGAAGATGTTGATTTTTGCCGCACTTCAATTTGACGCAGAGGCTGCAAAAGATATTGATGAAACAAAATACCCCGGGGTTACTCTTTTAAAAGTACAGATGAATGCAGATTTGCTTACCGACGACCTGAAGAAAAAGCGGAGCAGTAATGAAAGTTTCTGGCTGATAGGATCTCCGGATGTTAGAGTAAGAACAGTAAAATCAAAGAAGAAAGACACTGCACAACTATTCCAAGTGGAGGTTGCCGGATTTGATTATTACAATACAAAAACCGGGCAGATCGAATCAGGCGGCAAAGATAAGATAGCAATGTGGATGCTCGACACAGATTACGACGGCAGAAGCCTCTTTCCGCGCCAGGTCTTTTTCCCTATGGCGGGAGAAAAAGACGGCTGGGCGCGCCTTGCCAAAAACCTGAAAGCAGAAATAGACGAAGAATTAATAGAAGCCTATCGCGGTACCGTTTCACTTCCATTCGAAGCGGGAAAGTACCAGCGCGTCGCGGTTAAAATTGTAGATGATAGGGGGATTGAGAGTCTGAAGGTTGTGGGGGTGGAGTGAAAGAGATGAAAACTATCAATATTTATGGAGATGAAAGTTGTCATTTAGAAAATGATAACATAAAGGTTATGGTGTTGGGCGCTATTTGGTGTCCGATGGAGAAAAAAGATGACATTTCAAAAAGTATAAGAGAAATTAAAAGAAGAAATGGCGTTTCACCTTCAATGGAGGTGAAGTGGACGAAAGTCGCTAAGACAAAAAAAGAGTTGTATGTGGATTTGGTTAACTATTTTTTTGATGAAGAAGACTTGCATTTCAGGGGATTAGTAGTTCCCAACAAGAAGCTGCTTGATCATATTGAATTTTCACAAGATCATGATACATGGTATTATAAAATGTATTTTAGTATGTTGAAAGTAATTATAGACCCTCATGCAATCAACAGAATATTCATTGATGTAAAGGATTCAAGAAGCGGCGAGAAGACAAAAAAACTTCATACAGTGCTTTGCAATGAAAAATATGATTTCAATAAAGAAATAATTCAAACGATTCAAATCGTACGTTCTCACGAAGTTGAGATTTTGCAATTAACAGACCTATTAATTGGGGCGATAGGATATGTAAATAGAGAATTAAACACAAATGAGGGGAAAGTAGCTGTTGTTGAGCAAATAAGGAAAAGAAGTGGATATAATCTTACTCGATCAACCTTCTTAAAGGAAGATAAATTTAATCTATTTATTTGGCAACCCAGGAGAAGATTTTAATGTCTTTGCCAAACTGGCTTCCCTCCTTAATTACTCTGGTGCAAAGTAACGGGGATTGGGAACTATACCTAAATAAGATATATGAGCATTTTTTAGATGACTTTATTCGCCAAACTTGTAGCTTTAGAGGAATTAAAATTGCTATTAAGAGGCATCCACAGATTGATCATAAAGAAATTACTTTTTGGCACATAATTTCAGACGGTGAAGATGAATCTAAAAGATTGCCAAATTTAAGACGTTGTGAAAGGATAGGATGGCCAAGACCAATAATCACGAGAGTCCCTAATTCGGAAATCAAAATGTGGGAGAATAAAAGGGGTACAGAAAAAAGAATATGCTTGTGGGTTGAAAAGGCCGAATATCTCGTTGTCCTTGCGGTAAGAAATAACTACCTTTTGTTATGGACTGCTTACCCGGTTACCCAAGCTCACTCAAAGAAAAAGTTAGAAAAGGAATATTTATCAAGTTTAAAAAGCTGAAGCCGCTTTTCAGCGGCCTCGTTACTCCTTCTACACATGGCAGATGAGCTAACACAAAGTTATGAAGTATTGTAATAAAAGTCAAGCTATTTAATAACCATCTTAATTTATGGAAAAAATTGACAAACTAATAATAAACTCCCCCTATGAGGAACCGTCTCATTACTGGAGTTATGACCGCGAAAGCCGTACTTTTTCGCTTGAGGGTGGGAGAAGGCCGGCGGGGTATGTTATTGCCTCGGATTCTTCGAGATCATTTGACGACCCCGGCATATTTATGCCTATTAACCTCGTCAATTTAATCCGGCCGCGCATTACCCGATGGCGCGAGGCGGGGTATCCGGGTGTTACAGGTATTACCAAACGGCTATTAGAACATTGGAATGATAAAGACGCACGACAAAAGAGGCTTTTTTATTGTCAGATTGAAGCGATAGAAACCCTTATCTGGCTTTCGGAAGCGCCGGGTTCCGAGAGGGTGGGAATAGACATTCCCGGTGACGGCGGAGAGTTTACCCGGCTCTGCTCTAAAATGGCAACAGGCTCCGGAAAGACAACAGTTATGGCGATGCTGATTGCATGGCAAGTTATCAACAAGATCACATATCCGCAGGATGCTCGTTTCTCTAAACACGTGTTTATCGTTGCTCCCGGACTGACAGTGAAAAGCCGGCTTCAGGTGTTGCAACCCTCCGGCGAAGGAAATTTTTACGATGAGTTCAATCTCCTCCCGCCGGGCTTGTTTGAAAAACTGAGGCGCGGAAGAATAATAATTAAAAACTGGCACGCACTTAACTGGGACACAGAAGAAAAACTTGCGAAGCGTAAAACAGTTGACAAGCGCGGAGCAAAAAGCGATGAGGCATACGTCCGCGAAGTTCTTGAAGAAATGTCCGCTGCCCGAAATATAATCGTGATAAATGACGAAGCGCACCACGCCTGGAGAGTGGCGGCGGAATCAAAAGTGAAAGGTGTCAGGAAAGAAGAAATTGACGAAGCCACCAAGTGGATAGGCGGCCTTGACAGAATAAACAGATCAAGAAATATATTATCCTGTTACGATTTTACCGCCACCCCTTTTGTCCCTACAGGCAAGAGAACTTCTGAGGAGGCATTATTCGGATGGATAGTAAGCGATTTCGGATTGAATGATGCGATTGAATCAGGACTTGTAAAAACGCCGCGCGTAGTTGTACGCGATGATTCGGTTCCTGATGCAAAAACTTACAAATCCAAGCTGTATCATATTTATGAATATGTAAAAGATGACCTTTCCCGCAAAGCACTTGAACACGAGCCGCTCCCTGACCTTGTCAATAACGCATATTATTTATTGGGTAAAGACTGGCTTGAGACTTTTAACGATTGGGAAAAATCCGGGAACGGAGTACCGCCCGTAATGATAACGGTAGCAAACACAACCTACACTGCTGCCAGAATAAAGTTTGCGTTTGACCGGAAGAAAATACTTATTGATGAGCTATGCGAGCCGGATAAGATACTTCACATTGATTCGAAAGTGTTAAGCGACGCCGAAGCTAAAGAGGAAGCTGCGGAATTTTTAGATGGTTCTGATGAAACAGAATCCGAAGAAAATTCGAACCCCAGGTTATCGCAAACACTGCAGGCAGAGTTGCTGCGCCAAAAGGTAGATACTGTTGGGAAACCCGGAAAACCCGGCGAGAAGGTCAGGAAAGTGATAAGCGTGGGGATGCTCTCAGAGGGTTGGGATGCTAAGACCGTTACCCATATAATGGGATTACGTGCCTTCACAAGCCAGTTGCTCTGCGAACAGGTCGTGGGCCGCGGTTTACGCCGGACTTCCTATGAGCTCAATGAACAAGGTTTTTTTGATCCCGAGTACGTTAATATTTTCGGTGTACCTTTTACATTTCTCCCTCACGAATCGCAGGACGGCCCTCCCCCACCGCCACCCGCGCCAAAAACTATGATAGCTCCTGTTAAAGAGAAGGAGAGTTTTGAAATATACTGGCCGAATATAATCCGTATAGATCACGTTTATACTCCAGAACTTAAATTAGACCTTAGAAAAGTAAAATCATTAGAAATAGATGCATTTAATACTCCGACTATAGTTCAAATTGCCCCAACCATCGACGGGAAACCTGATCTTTCCAGTATCGCCGAAATTGATCTGCAAAAACTTGCGGATGAATACAGATATCAAAGGATCATCTTCACAACAGCGCGTGATGTTTTTGACCAGATGAGCCCCGATTGGAAAGGCGATAAATCAATTCTTATCTCAAATCTTATAAGGCTGGTGGAACAGTTTATAAACTCAGATATAATAAGATTAAATCCCCCTTTGTTCTTTCAAAGCGAAATAAAAAGGCGAATTCTCTTAACATTAAATATGAACAAAATAGTAAATCATATTTTTAATGAAATACGGTGGGAAAACACTCTGTCTATCGCGCCTGTCTTCGATTCAGAAAAACCGATCAAAGGCACCGGAGATATGCGGCCCTGGTACACAAGCAAACCCTGTGAGCTGAACGAAAAATCGCATATTAATTTTTCTGTTTTTGACAGCACTTGGGAAGCAACTACAGAATTCCAATTAGACCATCATAAATCGGTTATCGCCTGGGTTAAAAACGACCACCTTGGGTTTGAAATTCCATATATGTATCAGGGTATCGTACATAAATACCGGCCTGATTATCTTATCATACTGTCCGATAATTCTACGCTTATAGTTGAAGTTAAAGGCGTTCCCACGGATCAGGATAAAGCTAAATGGGCATATATTGAGGAATGGTTAAGAGCGGTGAATGAAACAAAGGAATTTGGCCGCTGGAACTTTAATATATGTGATAAACCCCAGAAAATTGCTGAATTAATCGAAGGAAGTATTAAATAAGTATTTTGAATTACGGCTGACGGCATCTATTTCTATCGCCTGCAATACGGCGGGAAAACTGCTGCGGGAAAAATGATACTGCAGCGGTAATTCAAACGATTATCTCATCAGTATCATTTTGGCAGTAACACGCTTCCCGTTACAGGAAAGTTCACAAAAATATATTCCGGGCGGCAGATCAGATGCGTTAAATGTTTCAATGGTTCTCCCGCCTTCGACCGGCCCGTCAATAAGTGTTGAGGTCAATTCCCCCATAACATTGTAAATCTTCAGGCTGACATTCCCCTTACTCTCAGTTCCTTCTCTCCCGGTTTGTATCATAATATTTGTATTCTCCTTAAACGGATTTGGGTAAACAGAAACAGCCATCCTTTCATTTCCGCTGAGATTTTCCTGTACAACGGATATTCCGGAATCATATTTTAGCAATACTCTCCGCGGGGCAGTACCTGTGGTATAAGTGTTGAGCAGGATTCCCGAAGAATTATAAACATACATTGATCCCGATACCATAAATGATTTTGCGTCGAGCACATAGTGCTTTTTACCAATGTGATCATAGCTGTAACCGTAATAGTAGTTCGTTCCGGGTGTGCCGGTGATGACTGCCGTTGTTTGCCGCGTTGCCAGATCCATCTCAACTATGTTTCCGCTGTATCCGATGAAATATATTTTACTGCTGTTGGGGTCAACGGCTATATCCTTACTTACACCTTCAGTCTGAGCGAAAAACGAATCGACGATAGTGTATGTATCAGTATTTATCTTATATATAATGCCGTTACTGCCGTCGCCGGGACACGAGACAAGCAAAAAGCCGTCGCGGGAAAGGGCAAGTGATGACGGATCTTTTCTCACAGTTATTTTTGTCAGATGTGAATTGGTCACCGCATCAATAACAGATACTGTCCTGTCCTCCGCTCCGCCATATATGCTTGTATTCGCAACAAATACTTTATTGCCTGACGCCAGTATCTCCTGCGGATACACGCCAACGGGTACTGTTGCAATTTCGGTTAAATCGCCGAGGCTCAGAACTGTAACATTCCCGCCGGGGCCGTTTGTCAGGAATATTTTGTCGTTTGATATGGCGATTGAGTAAGGGTTGAGTCCGCATACTTTTGAGTTTATTACCGTACCGGTAGTATCAATTTTATATACTTTTCCCGCGGCGCCGTATGAGCCCTGCTCGCACATATAGAGATAACCGTTATGATAAATCAGTCCGTCGGGATAGAGCCCCGGTGTTCCCGGCGAGAAGATATTGTCCGCGAAAGAACCGGTGTAATTGTTTAACATACTCAGCTTCGCGCTTCCAGCGGAGAACCCGCCTTCGGAAAGTATATATGCTTTCCCCGCCTGCTGTGAAAAAGAAACAGCGACTGATAAAACAATAAAAAGAAGAATTAATCTCAAACGTATCTCCTAAAACTGCAATGATAAATGAAAAGAAAAATTTTTTAACGGCATCGGGTAGCCTGATATTATCTGATAATCTGTATCTGTGATATTATTAAACTCGATTCGCGCCGCGGCGATGTATCCGGTATAACTTTGTCTGACTTCCAAATTTCCGCCCAGCAGGTTAACAGGATTCATCGCGTTTTTATTCTCCTGGTCGGAAAATCTTTTACCCAGGTGAGTGAAGACGAGGTTTAGCTTCAGCATATCATATCCAAGCATCACCACAATGTTTGCGGTAGTAAGCGGAATGTAAATAAGCTGTTTGTTAAAAGACGGATCTGAATTATTAATCTTCTTAATACTCTTCGTGCTGTTGAAATTCATCTCCCCCGACGCGCCATACGTAAAATCACCGCCGGATATTTTGTCGGCGGACAAACTAAAGCTTACTATTCGCGCTTCGGATTCTGAAATATTCTTTGGCGACCATAAAAATCCCGCGCCGGGCACCCAGATGATCTTCTCTTCCGCTTTAACATAATTGTATCCCGCTTCGGCGCTAATCTGAAAATTCTGAAGCGCAGCAAAATATCTTATCCCGCCGTCGGCGTTTACTGAACGCTCCGGCCTAAGGCCCGGATTTCCGGAAATCTTCCAGTAAAGGTCATTAAACGTAGGCGCGCGAAAATTGTTGCCGGCACTTGCGCGCACACTCAAGTTCTCATCAAATGGTTTTATGTTAGCCGCCAGCCTGCCCGTCACCACATTCAGCTTCAGATCTGAGTAGTTATCTGTCCGGACAGAAGGAAACAGCTTAAATGCGCCGCCCAGCGGAAGTTCTGAAGAAACGAATACCGAATGCTGGTTTCTGTAAGCAGTTTTAACCAGCTCATTGCTATTCATCATACCGTGTGCGCCTTCATAGCCTGCAGATATTTTATATCCTTCATATTTGTAATTACACTGAATGAAAGCGGCGTATAAGTTGTTTTTGTAAAACGAATTAATAAACGGAAGCGTCTGGTATTTCTGCAGGCTGTTCTGGTAATTGATCGAAATCTTTATATCCGACGATTCTCCGGTAACAGATTCATAAGTCAGGATATAATTCAGCGCTTTATCCGGCTGAAGCGTTTTCGGCGCCGGTGTTCCCGTTTCAATTCCCGGAAGCTGTTTGTCCTGGTTCGTGTATACCGCAAAAAGTTTTAGATAAGATTTTTCTCCCGGCTTGTACGCCGCGCTTAATCCCATATCGCGCAGTAAGAACGCTGCGTTCTCCCGTTCTTTCTTTATTCGTGTTACGCCATTGTCATAGTAATAGCTGAATCTGTTGTCGCTCTTCTGATTGGAAATAAAAAATGATGTTTGCATATTTTGTGTGTTCGCGTTCAGCTTTAACAAGTATTTCTTCGCTTCAAACGGGCCGTATGAATATTCTGCTTTTCCGCCCACCTCCTGCTCCGCTGGTCCTGGCTGATTAGTAATTATATTGATCACTCCGCCCATTGCGTTTGTACCATAGAGCGAACTCGCCCCGCCGCTGATCAGTTCGATCCGCTCAATTGATTCGCGGCTGAAAAGCGATAGATCAACAAGTGAATTCTGAAAAGAATTGATCCGCACGCCGTCGATAAGAACAACGCTGTGTTCTGGCCCCATTCCGTTGATCGATACAGTCTGAAGCAGCGGTGTGGTTCCGTATGAGCGGAGAATAACCGCTGATGTTGTACCGAGAATATCAGCAAGCGATGTGCCGTTCGCGGCTTCGATCTTTTTTTTATCAAGTACTTCGATCTTAAATGGGGATTCGGAAAGCAGTATCGGGAATTTGCCCGCGGTAACCACGACCGGTTCTGTGTAATACTGATTATCTACAACGGCAGTATCAGGCTCCGCGGCAAAAAGCCGGGAAGTTATTATGAAACACAGATACAGATAAACCGGGTGGCGCAGCAGGGCCCAGAACATAAAAAACCTTTTTCTATAACCGGGAAAATGAACGGATTTAAAGAAAAAGGCATTTCTTTTACGATAAATCAATCCTCTTTTCCCACGAAGATAATTGAAAATATATTCACGGCAGGTCTCCTGGCTTAAGAGCAAAACAAACCGCCTTCCCACCCCGACGAGTCGGGACAGTGGCTGTGGCTTGCTGCGGGCTCTTTTACAGTTGCGGGGACAGTTACGGATTCACACCGTATTCCCTATTAATTCCTGTCTAAAAGGAAACCGTAAATAATAAATTTAAAAGAACTGCGGACAAGATAAACGGCCGTGGTAAAAATTGCAAATTAAATCTGTCGAATAAAATGCTTTTTATTACATATAAGGATACTAATCAATTAAAAGTGATTAAAAGTAGATTTCATAATCGCTTACTAACTCGTTTCCCAAAGTATCCCGCACACCATACTTTCCATTAATAGTAAATCGCAATATACCTTCATGCCAAAATGATTTCATCTTTTCTGCCTGAATTTCTTCAATATCCCTGATAACACGACTATTTGTAAATTCCACGATAATATTTCCGAATTTGTCAATAATCCCATGTTCGATCGACTTAGCGTCATCAACTATTCTGGAGATTAAAGCTCTTCCATTTTTAAATTCTCCAGTTACAAGGATTTCATCCCAGCTTTTAACAATTTTCTCATTTGAATCTAACAGAAAGGTCATGAAATCACGAGTCGCAAAGGCCCTTTCTTCCGCAAAATCATCAGCCACTTCAAATGATAATTCAATTACTTCATGCCCTAATCTGTCAATATAACCCATACGTTTTCCATTATCGACAACTGCCAAATGATTATGGTACAGCCCTATCCACTTATAGTTAAGCCAAGAAATAATACCACCTGATAGTTGCAATCCCTGAACAATTTTCCCTTTTTCCTTCTTATATACCACAGAGGAACCATTTATATAGTCTCCCTTTACAATGTTATCATCCATATTTGATCCATATAGCAAAGCATTTCTTTGGAAATTATTCTTAACTTTATTTTTTTGCTAAGGGTGATGTATCTTTAAGAAGCATCTGAAGTTGATTTTTTATTTGTTCCATATTCCCAATGTTTTGGATCGATATATGTTTCTCAACTACGTTCACCAATTTATTATATGTCGCAATTCTCGTTACTGTGTTTTTTAACATTTCTATCACTTTATCCCGCTCCACACAATATTTCTCAAAAAAGCGAGTAAACTTAGGGTCCTTCATTGAATCCGCATAATCAACACTATTATCTTTCACTTTCACTCTAGAATCTAAGCACAAATACTTGCCATTTTTTTCTGGAACAATAACGAACAGATACTTGTTTGCTAAATAACTAAAAGTTGATAGCAAATAAAGATGCCCCGCCAACTGTTTATTGTTAAACTTGTGGGTTCCACTTGTAAAATAAGTTTTAATTTCCAGGTTTGCGACCGATGAGGGCCAAACCAGCACACCATCATCCTGAGCTATATTTGACAACTTTCTTGTTTTACCGCAAGTTTTCACATTCAATGGGGTCGGCAAAGCAATGTTAATTTCTGATGCGGAAATATTTAGATCGAAAGTTTCACTAAGGATTATGGGCAATAGGTCAGAAGGGAATAATGAGAATATATATAATAGCCTTAAGTTAACGATGTGTTCCCAACGACAAAATGTGGATATGATATGCTCTATTTGATTATTTGTAAGGTTTGGGTTGGCTTTTATATTATCAAAAAATAATTTAAACAAATACTCAAAATCGTCTAAATTATGTGTGTTATGGTGGCCAACGTAATATTCGTTTTCGAATTTACTCAGTTCATAATGAAGTTTATTGGGATATATACGACCGGAATTATACCTTAACTTATCATAAAGATGGTCATATAGAAATTTCTTTGTTTTAATTTCGCACCGATTATCTTCACTCGGTCTATCTATTGATAATATCACAAATCCTCCAAAAGTTAATGAATTATTTTTCTACAAATATAAATAAAACAGAATTTAAATCATCCTAAAAATTACCCGCTTTACACAAATGAAAACAAGTATATTGTTAACAGAATTAAAAAAATTTTCTTTTGAAATGAATAAGCTGCATTTATCATCATTATTAATCTTTCTTTCATCCGTTGTTTTGACTGCCGCTGCCTTTCCCGCTGCGCCGGATTCAGTTACATTCACCTCATCAAACCTCCCAATAATTGTTATAAATACTCACGGGCAGGAAATACCCGATGATTATAAAATCACCGCCGATATGGGGATCATATATAACGGCGAGGGACTAAGGAATAATATTACGGATCCGTACAATAACTATAACGGAAAGATCGGAATTGAAATAAGGGGTTCATCTTCACAGATGTTTCCTAAAAAACAATACAGCGTGGAAACCCGCGATGCTTCGGGAAATGATCTTGACGTATCGCTCCTCGGAATGCCTACGGAAGCCGACTGGATACTCTTCGCGCCGTATAATGATAAATCGCTGATGCGCGACGCGATTGTGTACAGGCTTGCACGGGATATGGGAAGGTACGCTTCCAGGTCGAAGTACTGCGAAGTAGTACTCAACGGGCAATATGTTGGAATATATGTGCTGTTTGAAAAAATTAAACGCGACGCGAACCGCGTTAACATCAAGAAGATGGAAGCAACCGATGTAAGCGGCGACGCCGTCACCGGCGGCTATATAATAAAGATAGATAAAACAGACGGCGAGAACAACGCGGGATGGGTTTCGGATTATTTCCCGTTTCCCCAGTCTCCCCGCGGAGTTTTGTACCAGTATCACGTTCCGAAGCCGGATGAAATTGTAGCGCCGCAGAAAGTTTATATACAGGATAAGATCAGCGACTTCGAAACAGCTATGCGCTACAGCAACAATATCGCCGACACTGCCAACGGTTACCCAAAATATCTTGACATTAATTCATTCGCTGATTTTGTGATTATTAATGAAGTTGCTAAAAATGTTGACGCCTACCGCTTAAGCACATATCTTTATAAAGACCGGGACAGCCGCAATCCGAAGATTTTCGCGGGACCGGTTTGGGATTTTAACCTCGCGTTCGGCAACGCGAATTATTATGAAGGATGGCTGACAACAGGATGGGAAATACTCCATCTTTCTGACTGGAACAATATTTCCCCGGATGAATACTTCTACATCCCCTTCTGGTGGAAAAAACTTTTTGAAGATCCCGCGTTTCAGAATGTGATCTACGCGAGATGGCAATTGTTTAAAAACAATGTCTTCGTCCCTTCAAGGATCGACGGGATCGCAGATTCAGTCGCTCTGCTGCTTGATGAATCCAAAACACGCAATTTCATCAAGTGGCCCGTACTTGGAGTATGGGTCTGGCCAAACTGGTTTGTCGGGCAGTCTTACGTGGCCGAGGTTAACTGGCTGAAAGCGTGGATCAGAGCGCGGATACTTTGGATTGATCAGAATATGGTTGGCGGGCCATCATCAGTCGATGAAGATAATTCGCCGGGCAGATTTGTTCTTGAACAGAATTTCCCGAATCCATTTAGCCGTGAAACTTTGATACGGTATCAGGTGCCGGAAAACAGCGGCCGGGAATCGGTGGTAAGGGTTACGCTGAAGCTTTATAACCTGCTTGGCCAGGAAATCGCCGTACCGGTTGATGAAGAGCAGGCGCCGGGCAGATATAATGTGAAAATTTCAACTGCTGAAAATAACCCCGTTGATTTAATGAGCGGAATATATTTTTACACTTTGACCGCAGGCGGTTATTCCGCTTCAAGAAAGATGATCGTAATATATTAATCTCTGTATACTGAGTGATGACCTCTGTCACCGCTTTGTCATTGGTTTAACGCAAGGAACCGGCTGAAAATAGTAATTCACGCAACCGGACGTTTTTTCCACGCATTTGATTTTTATAATTACCTGATAATTTGCCAAAATATGAATGTATTGCTGGCATGATTCTTGAATTTAACGGATAAAAAATATATTAGAGGCTGTCGTGCGAACTCTCTTACTTTTAGTAATTTTTTATGCTCAGATATTTTCCCAGCAGCTTTACTTTCCCCCGCTTACCGGAAATACCTGGGAAACTCTTTCATATAAATCAGCCGGATGGGATTCAACAAAGACCGACACTCTCCTGAGATTTCTTGAGGCTCAGAACACAAAAGCTTTCCTGGCGCTGAAAGACGGAAAGATAGTCATTGAAAAATACTTCGGCACTTTTGTTCAGGACAGTCTTTGGTACTGGGCTTCCGCGGGAAAAACTCTTACGTCCTTTATGATCGGAATGGCGCAGCAGCAGGGCCTTCTTTCGATTAACGATACTGCATCAAAGTATCTCGGAAGATGGACAAGCGCTCCGGCAGATAAGGAACGGATGATAACAATCAGGCATCAGTTGACAATGACTTCCGGGCTTAGCGATGAGGTTGCCGATCCTTACTGCACCCTGCCAGAGTGTCTTGTGTACCGCGCTGATGCGGGTACCCGCTGGGCTTATCACAACGGCCCCTATACCCTGCTTGATTCCGTAATTCAAATCGCCACGGGGCAGAATCTCAACATCTTCTTCTATAATTCGATAAAGCCCAAAACCGGAATGACAGGTATTTTCTATAAAATTGGATATAATAATGTTTTCTTCAGCACCGCCAGAAGCATGGCGCGGTTCGGGCTGACAATATTAAACCGCGGCAAATGGGATACCACACCTGTAATGACCGATACAGCGTACTTCCGGCAAATGACAACAACTTCGCAGGAGATCAATAAATCTTACGGCTATCTCTGGTGGCTGAACGGAAAAGAATCGTATATGCTTCCGCAGTCTCAGATCGTTTTTCCCGGCTGGTTCAATCCTTACGCGCCGTCCGATATGATATCGGCAATGGGAAAAGACGGACAGTTCCTTAATGTTGTTCCCGGCCAAAAACTGATCGTTATAAGAATGGGAAACGCCCCCGGTTCTCTTCCTGTGCCTTATTTAATCAATAACGAATTATGGAGACTTCTTACTCCTGTAATCAATCCGGCCAGCGCTGTTGATGAAGAAAAGCCCGCTCACTCCGGACTTAATCTCGAACAGAATTATCCCAATCCATTTACAACATCAACAAAAATAAAATATTCAATTTCACCTCCCTCCCCTTTGACAAAGGGGAAGGCCGGGGAGGGGTTAGTGACGCTAAAGATATATGACATACTAGGCCGCGAAGCAGCAACGCTTGTAAACACAATCCAGTTGCCGGGCACTTACGAGGCAGATTTTAATAACTATAAAGCAGAAAGCAAACTGTCGCCTGGAATATATTTTTATCGTCTGCACGCGGGAGATGTTTTTCTTGCCAGAAAAATGATTATTCAATAGCTAAATGTCTTCTGCCGGGAGTCTGTCTGTTCTCCGAAGCGGTACATCAGAACACCGGCAACTTGTTATCCCTTATTTTTATTCATAAATTAATAATCTGTAGTGCAGGTCGCGACCCGCACTACAATTTCGGCATATTATCCGCGAATTCGTCGTCAATTTCGCTTCTCAACGGATTTTGTTCAATGTATTGTCTTATATAAAACAACTCCCGTTCATTCCTTATTATCCTATCGTAAAACGATGGCTGCCATTTAAATGATTTAAATCCCGCCTGATGAATTGCGGCGGAACTTCTGGATTTAACTGCTCCTATAATTCCCGATAGCGATTTTGCTTTTTTCTTTTCTTCTGTTGAGTTTATAATAATGATGAGGTGCACGTGGTCTGGCATTATAACATAATAATCAAGATCAATGCCGGGAAATAACGCGATTGTTTCGTGCAGTATCTTCTCAAAGATCTTACCGTAATCACTTAATTCGCATCTTGAGTCAGAGATACTGCCAAAAACATTTTCGCGGTTTTCGACGCAAGTTGTAACGAAATAGAACCCGCTTTCTGAATAATCATATCCCTCAAGACGGTTCCTCTTTCTGAAATATAAATCATCCGCCATATTATTCCTTCTGTTTTGAAATTTACCTCCCTAAATTTACTAAAATATTGATCCCGATAACAATATTAAATGTAGTGCAGGTCGCGACCTGCACTACAGTTTGGCTCTCCCTTTTATCTCACAAGCATAATTATGTGTAAGCCCAGTTTATAATTAAAAATTGAAAATAAATA
This sequence comes from uncultured Ignavibacteriales bacterium, assembly GCA_903843135.1. Taxonomy (GTDB): domain Bacteria; phylum Bacteroidota; class Ignavibacteria; order Ignavibacteriales; family Ignavibacteriaceae; genus JABWCL01. The sequence goes on from CAIMOS010000099.1 coordinate 14,749, forward strand.
TGGACTTAATTTATTGTACTGCGGATTGCGTTTATCAATCGATCCTAAAAGCAACATTTTTTGTAGCGCAGGTCGCGACCTGCACTACGGTTCATTGTTAAAATTTACAATATTTATCTGGCCAGAACGATTTTTTGAGATATTGCGTTCTTTCCGCACGATAATCTTACAAAATATATACCTGATGGAGCATTAATCTTTCCGGGATCAAATTCTGTTTCGTAATAGCCTGAAGTCAGGTATGAACTGTGGAGAAGAACAACCTCGCGTCCGAGCAAATCAAATACCGACAATTTAACGGGCACATCGTTATCAGGAGCGGAACAGCGGATATTAATATTTCCCGCCGACGGATTTGGATAGCATTCCAGATACAAATTATTCACTACAGAAATATCTTCCTGCGCGAACGAAGGGGAAGCAATTATGATCTTACCCGAATTGCTGCTGTATGTGTATGCCGTGGGCGATGTTTGCGCTCTCACTTTCCAGAAATACGTTCCGGAACTTCTCTGTACGACCGCGGCCGTATCTGAAATCAGACCGGTTGCTTCAACCGGATTATTAAACAACGAATCTTCCGCTATGACAACGGTGTATTTCACCGTATCATACTGATTCAGAGAATGCGTCGAATGCCACTTCAGCGTTACCGAAGAGGTATAAAGAGTATCCGGAGTATTCTCCAAATTAAAATCAAGCGGCTTAAGCGGTTTAAGTTCCCTCGTCATCATTACGGAAGTATCCGAGCCTATTATGTTGCCAAACGCGTATTTAAAGTATGATGTATCCTTTTTCAGAAACAGGCCGAAGACTGAAGTCAGTAAACGCCTTGCGAGTCGTAACTGTTCGGTTCGCGACATATACCCGCCCGGATCGGTCCAGTCAAATGCCGAAACGTCGATAAATTTTATGTGGTTCGCGCCGCGTAAAACCGGGAGGGCTTTAACGGGCAGAGCGTTCTGATACATCGGGAGTTGCGTTGAAAATACCGGAGTGATGCCGTCATTCTGCGCGGAGATAAGATAGACCGCTCCTTTTATCAGATACATTCTTGGAATTACCGGAGTTGTGGTTTCGGCAGCAGCGAAAGGCGCGGCGACAAGTATCGTCGAGTCGTGAACCGCAGCGATAAGCGAAGCGCCGCCTCCCATCGAATGGCCTGAAACTCCGACCGCCCCGGTATCTATATTGTTGTAGAACCTGTGCGCCGGATTTGTGTTCATATCTTTAATATAACTTACGCAGAAGTTCAGATCGTAGGCCAGAAGCTCGTGCTGCGTGTCCGGAAATTGCGGCGCGATAACTACATAACCGTGCGTGGCGAGATGGCGAAAAGTTGATAAATAGTATGAAGTCTGCATCAGGAACCCGTGGCCGAATGCGACAACGGGATATGGCCCATGGAGATTATCAATCGCAGTTTCGCTCCCCTCGGAAAGCGCCGGATAGTATATCCTGCAGTTCAGGGTTCTGCCTTCGCGCTGAAGAGTAACGCTGGTCCAGCCCGCAAAATACGGCCCCGGATTTTCAGGCTGCGCGTTGAGTGTGGCAGATACGGCGAACAGAATAAGCAAAAGATATTTTTCCATAGTGCTAATTTAATGTTAAAAATGATGAGTTTCTGCTCTCAATAGTTGCAATGGGCATACGGATCGATCTCTTTCAATTAAATAGTGAGAATATCAATTAGACAGAAATTTTAACGATATTATTTGCCGCAGGTCGCGTTCGCGCTACAAATTGCGCGGTCTTTCTTATCTTGCATACATAATTTTATTAAACTTGAACGGGGACAGGATGTCTCGGCCTATTACCTGAAGATCAACTTACAAAATGAATTAATATGAATAAGTTTGACCCCAATATACCGTTTAACGAATTGCCAAAACTTCCGCCGGCTTTCGATTTTGATGATATTGAAATTCTGAAAAAGGTAAACAAAGCAAATATTGCTCTTTCCAAACTAAGCGGCATAGCACAGTCAGTTCCAAACCGTAAACTGCTTATTGTTCCTCTTACTATCAGAGAAGCTGTCGCCAGTTCTGGTATTGAGAATATTAATACAACTGTTGAAGAAGTATTCCAGGCGTCATTGTTTGATGAAAGCCGGATTACAAAAGAGCAGAAAGAAGTTCTGCACTATAAAGACGCCGTAATGACCGGATTTGAACTTCTGCACAAACGCGGATTTTTAAATACCAATGGTTTTATCCATATTCAATCAATTCTTGAGCCCGATAAAAAAGGCATCAGGAAAGTCCCTGGTGTAAAAATTATGAATTCAGTTACCGGGAAAGTTATTTATACTCCGCCCGAAGGCGAATCTCTAATACGTGATTTACTTAAAAATCTTGAAGATTATTTTAACGATTTTGAAGACGACAACGTTGATGTATTAATAAAAACCGCCGTATGTCATTTTCAGTTTGAATCCATCCATCCGTTTCTTGACGGTAACGGCAGAGTCGGAAGAATTCTTATGGTTCTTCAATTGATCCTGGCTCAACGGCTGCAGATGCCGATTATTTTTCTGAGCGGATATATAAACAATCACCGAGGTGAATACTATCGCCTCCTAAGAGAAGTGAACACAAAAAATAACTGGAAGGATTGGATCCTTTATATTTTAACAGCCATTGAGGAGCAGTCAAATGTCACTACCGAAACTGTAGTCGGAATTAAAAGACTGATGTCAAAATACAGAGAGGATATAAAGAAAAAGTTGCCAAAAATCTATTCCGCCGACCTGATCGAATTTTTGTTCAGCCATCCCTTTTATAACCAAAGAATTATGGTAGATGAACTTGGCGTAACGCGCAAAACTGCTTCAAATTATTTCTCGGTTTTAGCAACTACTGGTTTTATCAGCGCCACGAAAATTGGCAGGGATATAATCTACTTCAACAAAGCCTTTATCCGGCTTTTGAAATAATAAGGGTAATCATTACCCCGATTTTTCCCAATATGTGTAAAACGAAGATGATATTACACATATTAAATTCAGCCGATCCGGTATGATCTTTCTTTATTCTGCAATCAAATGTTCGTCCGCTGATAATGCAATCCCGGTATTCTCAATATACCGCCCGTTTGCGACGCCACTCCTGAGGAACTGTGTGCTAAACATTTCGTGTGAACAAACTGAAACAGACACCTTCTGATTGTACCCGCTGTTCAACCAAAAATATTAACCGTCCCTTTCTTATCTTGCATACATAATTTTATGAAAGTTGCATTATTAATTTCCGGAGGCGTTGACAGTTCCGTGGCGCTGAGGCTGCTGCTGGAGCAGGGACACGATGTTACCGCTTATTACCTGAAGATCTGGCTGCAGGATGATTTTTCTTTCCTAGGCGATTGCCCGTGGGAGGAGGATGTTGAGTTTGCTTCCAAAGTCTGCGAACAGGCAGGGGTCGAACTGATCTCACTGCCGATGCAGAATGAATACTGGGACAGCGTGGTCTGTTATACTATTTCCGAAATTAAGGAAGGCCGCACTCCGAATCCGGATATGTTCTGCAACCGTCTTATTAAATTCGGCGAGTTCGGTAAAAAGATCGGCGGCAAATACGATAAGATCGCATCCGGACACTATGCGCGGGTAATCGACAACAACGGTGTTTTCAGTCTCGGTGTCTCTCCCGATCCGGTGAAGGATCAGACATACTTCCTCGCGTACCTTACGCAGGCGCAGCTTTCAACTCTTCTTTTCCCAATCGGCGAATTTGATAAGAAACAGATCAGGGATATCGCGGATAAATATGATCTCGCCAATAAAAAGCGGAAGGACAGCCAGGGAATCTGCTTCCTCGGCAGAATAAGTTTCCGCGACTTTATCAGACAGCATCTCGGCGAACTGAAGGGCGATATCGTTAATATCGATAACGGCAAAAAGATGGGAGAACATAATGGTTATTACTTCTATACAATCGGTCAGCGCTCGGGGCTTGGACTTCACGGCGGCCCGTGGTATGTAGTGCAAAAGGATTTTCAGAACAACATTATATATATTTCGAATAAAGACCTCATATCCGAAAAAGAGCGGACAACGTTTGAAGTTACAAAATTCAACTGGATTTCAGGAACGCCGCCTGCAAACGAAAAACTGCGCGTGAAGATCAGGCACGGCGCAAGATTCTACGGCTGCAGACTTGAAATCAACGACGCAAATAACGGCACGGTAACAATCGACCATCCCGAAAAAGGAATTGCGCCGGGGCAGTTTGCGGTGTTTTATGACGGAGATGTTTGTCTCGGTGGAAGCGTTATTCTTAATTAAGAATTAAGCATTATAAATTACTAATTACAAATGTTATCAGGCGATTTAGTTATCGCAGCGCTTGAATCAAAAGATGTCAGAATTTACAATACAATTCAAGTATAGTGAGGGACAATAATGAGAAAGCTCGCAACAATTCAGAAAATCATCGGTATTAAACCGATCGAAGGCGCCGACAATATTGAACTTGCCGTTGTTTCCGGCTGGCAGGTGGTGACTAAGAAAGGCGAATATAAACCCGGCGATTTTTGCATCTACTGTGAAATAGATTCTTTCCTTCCCATAACGGAAGAATTCGAATTCCTCCGTAAATCTTCTTATAAAAAAATGTCCGACGGCTCCGAAGGATTCAGGCTTAAAACCATCAGGCTCCGCGGCGAGATCAGTCAGGGTCTTCTTCTGCCTCTCTCCTCGCTTGGCGATATTTCCGGCGGTTTTTCTTTAGGTGACGATGTTTCCGGAGTTCTCGGCATAATCAAATATGAGCCGCCCGTTCCCGCGCAGCTTGCAGGCGAGGCAAAAGGCGCGTTCCCTTCGTTCATCTCAAAAACCGACGAAGAAAGAGTGCAGAACCTCGCTGACCGGCTTGCTGATTACAGGGATTCCCTCTTTTACATATCCGAAAAAATGGACGGTACTTCCGTCACTGTCTACCTCAAAAACGGTGAGTTCGGAATCTGCTCTCGCAATTATGAACTTCTTGAAAATCCGGAAAACACTTACTGGAAAGTTGTGCGTGAACTGGACATAGAAAACAAACTACGCAATTACGGAAAGAACCTCGCTCTGCAGGGAGAACTTATCGGCGAGGGAATTCAGAAAAACATATATAAGATCAGAGGCCAGAAAATCGCTTTCTTTGATGTGTTTGATATAGATAATTTCAGGCACTACGACTATGAGTCGTTCGCGGCGCTGATCAGCGAATTCAGGCTTGAAAGAGTTCCCGTTGTTTATGAAGCGGCGAAACTCCCCGGCACAGTTGAGGAGATACTGGAGATGGCAAACGGTACTTCCGCTCTTAATCCAAAAGCGAACCGCGAGGGGCTTGTGTTCAGATCACCCGGAGAAAAGCGCATCTCATTCAAAGCGATCAGTAACGCTTATCTTCTCAAGAACGAGGACTAACCGCTGTGCGGGGGAAAACCGGATCGGGTTAAATCAACTATTTAAGTTTTCCGCACGCCTCACGGATACTCATCTTCCGTTTACGGCAGATGTATATGTTAAGATTCGCATAGAGCATCGAATATTTGCTCCTGTGTTCAGCGGCTACGAGAACTTCATAAAACCATTCGAGGTTACCTCGTCGTCCCCGCCGATAATTATTTATGCCGAAGGTTCGTAATCAGGAAGTCCCCGGTAACAGTAACTGTTATGCATTGAATACGCCTGTTTAAGACTGTACTTCGCACGGCAAAAATATTTTTCCTCCCTCCCCAAACACACCTTTGCAAAGTTAAACCCGTTTTCATATCTGTTAAAAATGATTAATAATTTTTAATTCTTACATATTTTTAACTATCTTTCAATTGCTGTGAGTTAAGTATCGGTTCATCGTCGCATTCATACCGGAGAGGGCCCCGGTCGCGGATGAC
>CAIMOS010000100.1 GCA_903843135.1 uncultured Ignavibacteriales bacterium
CTGCTGTAAACTTTTCACTACGGAATGATCCTTATTGTGATTTGCTTAGTGAAAGTTAAGGGTTTTTTTATTAAATAACAAGCGAGGTGTAAAATGAAAAAATTTTTAGGTTTGGATATCGGAACAAATTCTGTAGGGTGGGCTTTTATTGAATCATCACCCGAAGAGAAGAAAGGAAAGATTGTCGCTGCCGGCAGCCGCATTATTCCAATGCAGGGCCGTGATAAAGACTTTGAACAGGGGAAATCCGTTTCCGCTGCCGCCGACAGAAGAATGGCCAGAATGACAAGGCGTATAAAACACAGGTATAAATTAAGAAGAACGCGCCTTATCAGAGTATTTAAGAAACTTGGCTGGGTCCCCGAAAACTTCCCCGAAAACTTTAAAAAACATTCCGCCGAAAACGGCCCTTTCGACATAAACTATTATACCCCATTCGAAGAATCAACCATTAAAGAACTCAATTCGGTTTTTGGAACCGGTATCGTCCCTTCAGACTGGGCTGTATATTTTCTGCGCGATAAGGGGCAGAGAGAACAACTCACTATCCGCGAACTGACCAGGGTTATCTACCATTTTAATCAAAGGCGCGGATTTAAAAGTTCAAGAAAGGATCCCAGGGAAGCAAAAGAAGACGATCCGGAAAAATTTCCAAAACGCAAGACCGAGACATTAAACCTTAAGGTGCTTTCCCTCAGGCAGACTCAGTCGCGAAAAGAAAGCACTTATGAACTGTCAGCGACATCAGCCGATAAAGGAGAAATTACGGGATCAATTTCCCTCAAGACTATGCCTGACTGGAAAGAGAAATATGTAACATTTGAAGTTACAACACAGATCAATAAAGACGGAACTCAAAAAATTTCCTTCAAACTGCCCGATCCCACCGAATGGCAAAAAAGAAAAGAAGCGCTCCAGAAAGAAATAAATGACAGCGGGCTTTATCCGGGACAGTTCCATCTGCAAAAACTTCTTGAAGACAGGGATTACAGAATAAAAGACAGGATCATCGAGCGTGATTTGTATATCAAAGAACTACGTGCGCTTTGGGAAAAACAAAGTGAATTTTATCCGCGGTTAAAAGACAAAGAAATTATGGCGGAAATTGCCCTTGTGCTTTATCCCTCCAATGCCGCGAAACAAAAAGAGATCAGGCATAACGACCTTCTGCACGCCATTATGAATGATGTCATTTATTACCAGAGGCCGCTTAAATCACAGAAGCATCTTGTCGGTGAATGCCGCTATGAAAAAAAGAACATTATCCTTCCGGACGGAAGGCAGCCCGGCGTAAAATGCGCGCCAAAAAGTTCTCCCGAATTTCAGGAATTCAGGATCTGGCAGGATATCAACTCCGTCAGAATATACAGGAACGAAACGCGCCTCCCGAACGGAAAAATAATTTATGATACCGAGGTAACCGGCCAATTGGTTAATAAGGAAGTCAAATCAAAACTGTTTATGATTTTTGACTCCTCTGCTGCCGTGAATCAGAATGACATCCTCAAGTTACTTTTCCCCGGCAGGGGGAATCAGGAAAAAGACAATCACAGGTGGAACTATCCCGAAGAAAAAGAATTTAAGGGAAACGAATTAAAGTCCCTGCTGAGAAAAGCATTCAGAAGGGCCGGATTCTCAGAAGAAGGGGAGAAGATAATCGCGGACCCGGATAAGTTATATCTTTTATGGCACATTCTTTATTCTTTGGATGATGATAAAGCCGTAAGGAACGCGCTGATCAGCAATTTCGGAATTCCGGAAAATACCGCGGAAAATCTCTCTTATACGGTCATTCCCACTGCTCTGCAGGGATATGCGTCCTATTCCTCAAAGGCGCTTAAGAAACTGCTTCCCCTGTTAAGATGCGGCGAATTCTGGAAAAACTCTTCCATTCACAGTGAAACGCTCGAAAACATAGGGCGCTTTCTGAATGAGGGTTCGGCTCCCAACAACAGGCTTGAAGCCATAACCATACTTAAAGATGCCGGCCTGAAAAGCGTTGAAGATTTCAGCGGCCTGCCGCCCCACATTGCGGCGTACACGGTTTACGGTTTTCATTCGGAACGGCTGAACGAGAACAAATATTCTTCGCCGGATGAAATTAAAACACTTCAGCGGGGCGAACTCAGGAATCCAATCGTTGAAAAAATAGTAAACGAGTCGCTTCTTGTTACAAGAGATATATGGAAAAAATTCGGAAGGCCGGATGAAATACACATTGAACTCGCGCGGGAACTTAAAAAGAACAACAAACAGAGAGAGGAAATTTATAAACAGAACCAGGAAAGTGAAAAAAACAAGGATAGGATAAGAAAAATTCTTTCTTTACTGAAAGGCGCAAATCCCGATTCACCCGCAGACATTGATAAACTGAGATTGTGGGAAGAGACCGCGGATTATGAGACGCGTACCGAAATGCCGAAGTTTTCAAAGGAACCCGCCAAAAACGAAATTGAAAAATATATGCTTTGGGGAGAGCAGAACCACTTGTCGCCATATACCGGCAGGCCAATACCCCTGAGTAAACTGTTCACCTCTGCTTACCAGGTTGAACATATCTTGCCGAAGGCAAGATACTTTGATGATTCCGCCGCCAACAAGACCATCTGTGAAGCCGCGGTAAACCGGTTTAAGGATAAAGGGACTGCGATGGAAATGATCTTTGAGAGCGGAGGCGGTGAAATTAAGTTCCAGGGAGAAAAGTTCACGCTGCTTTCTCCCGAGGCTTACGGCGATCACATAAAAAGGATATTCCGAGGTAAAAAGCAGAAATATCTTCTGATGGATGAAATTCCTGAGGGATTTATTGAAAGGCAGCTGAATGATACAAGATATATAACGAAAAAACTCGGTGAGCTGCTTTTTCCTGTTTCACGGGAAGATATTGTGTTCACCGGCGGACAGATAACTTCTCATTTAAGAAACGAGTGGGGGCTTTCCGGAGTCTGGAAGGAAATACTCAGGCCAAGATTTGAAAGACTGGAGAGAATGACCGGAAGGAAATTCATCGAAAACGATCCTGTTACCAGAGAGTTAAGGTTCCTTGCCGATTATAAAAGGGTCGACCACCGTCACCACGCGCTTGACGCCATAGTCTGCGCCGCGACAACGCGCGGACACATACAGTACCTCAACACGCTGAACGCGATGCAGGGGGACGCCGCCAAGTCTTTCAGATACCGGTACATACTCGGCGGAGGAAGAAAGAGGTTTGCCCTTCCCTGGGACTCCTTTACCAAAGATACCCTAGATGCCTGCCGCGGTATAATAGTTTCTTTCAGAAATAAATCAAGGCTTGTTTCTAAAGGATTCAACATTTACAGAAAATGGGTTAATGATAACGGTGCTCTGAAAAATGTTTTTGTAAAACAGAATAATGAGAAACTGTTCTCGGTAAGGGTTTCGATGTTTAAGGAACCTTTCGGCATCTCGCTTCTGCGCGAAAAGGAGACGGTAAAACTTCACAGAGCTTTGCAGATACAACTTGAATATATCCGGAACGGCAGAAGGCCCGCTGACACGAGAATACTCAACAGAGAAGTCAGGGAAAGGGCGGACGAACTTCTGAAAAACTGTTTTTACGACTGGGAAACGGCAAAAGAGCACCTTAAGAAGAATCCTTTTACGGGTAAAGACGGATCTCCGCTGGAAAAAGCCGATATTATAAAATTCTCCGAAAAAGCTTCAAAGAGAACAAAGCTGGGAGCAGACACAACAGATAAAACTCTGAGCGAGAAATTTCCTCATTCGGATCATTCCAAACTTGCTGAAGCGCTGCGGGCACATCTCGGTTCTTTCGGCGGCGATCCGAAGACGGCTTTCAGCGAAGAGGGGCTTTCGGTTTTCGCCTCTTCCTGGGGCTCCCGCGTAAATCAGATCACCGTTACGGAAGAAATCGGTAAAAAGATATTACTGCACGGAAAGTATTTTGAAACAGACAAAGGGGGCAATCTTTTTTACGCCCTCTATGAAAATACTGAAACCGGAGAACGTAAAGGAGAGACTCTTTCTATTCTTGATACCATTGACCGACTAAAGAAGGGTCTTCCTCCGGCGCCCCAAATAGAGGGATGGACGCTGACGATACTTTCTCCGAACGATCTGGTCATATTACCTGATGGTGGTAAAAGTCCCGACAATGTTTATAGAGTAGTGAAATTCACAAAGAAAGAAATCCACTTCAAACCACATTATATTTCTGCGCGTTTGGAAAAATCTGAACTAGGTTCTAATGACTGCGCTGAAAAAAGCTGGGACTTAAAAGGAGATTCAGTATGGAGCCAGCGGACAATAGTGAAAACGTGCAGCAAGATTAATGTTGACAGGCTCGGTTTTATAACTGAAAGTTAAACATTATGATTAAGAAAACGGTCTGTTTTTCAAATCCCGTGTATCTTTCAAAAAAAGATATGCAGCTCAAAATGGATTTCCCCGGAAATGAGAGTGAGGCTAATAACCCGGCACTTGAAAGGACAAGCATTCCGATTGAAGATATCGGCGTAATTATACTCGAGGATCATCAGATAACACTGACAACCGGGCTTCTTGCCGCCCTGCTTGAAAACAATTGTGCCGTAATAACCTGTGATTCTTCACATATGCCGGCCGGATTATTCCTGCCTCTTGAAACAAACTCTCTGCAAAGCAAACGCTTCCGCGAGCAGATTGAAGCATCTAAACCGCTCCTGAAGCAGTTGTGGCAGCAGACGATCAGCGCAAAGATAAAAAACCAGGGCGCCCTACTCGCGGAAGGCGGAAAGAATTTTAAGAATATGCTGATCTGGTCGGAAAAAGTAAAATCAGGGGACTCTTCAAACCTGGAAGGACGGGCGGCCGCGTATTACTGGAAAAACATTTTTCCCGAGGAACTTGATTTCGCAAGGGACAGAAACGGACTGCCGCCTAATAATCTTCTGAATTACGGCTACGCGATACTGCGGGCAGTAGTCGCGCGCGGGCTTACCGGATCCGGCCTGATTCCGGCGCTCGGAATACACCACCAGAGCCAGTATAACGCATACTGCCTTGCCGATGACATTATGGAGCCTTACCGCCCCTATGTTGATTTTGTAGTTCTCGGGATAATTAATAACGGAGAGGATTTTGAAGAACTCTCGCCCTCTGTTAAAAAACAACTACTGGGGATCCCGGCGCTGACAGTGAAGATTAACGGAGAAAAAAGCCCGCTTATGGTGGCGGTATCGCGCACCACCTCTTCGCTGGTTAAGTGTTATTCGGGAGAATCAAGAAAAATCCTGTATCCCGAATTTACGGCCCCCGGCCGCTGATGGAACTGAACGCTTACAGAATTATGTGGATAATGGTATTTTTTGATCTTCCCGTAAAAACAAATTCTGAGAGAAAGAGATACGCACAATTCCGCAAAAACCTGATGAAAGACGGATTTGAAATGCTTCAGTTCTCTGTTTATATACGCCACTGTTCCAGCCGCGAGAATAAAAATGTTCACGTAAAAAGAGTTAAGGAATTTCTTCCGAAAGAGGGGAATGTCGGAATACTATATGTTACAGATCAGCAGTTTGGAACAATGGAAATATTCTACGGAAAACAGAAAGCGGGTAAAGAAAATGTTAAACCGGATCAGTTGGAGTTGTTTTAGTTCCGGGGCCGGTGAAGCCCCGGAGCATAAATCTGTAACAATTTCTTAATCCTGCGGGAAGGGTTAAGTCGTTGTTTTATATAGAGTTGCCGAAATCGTACTGTTACAAATCTCTGTATAAAAATATTTGAAAGCAAATCACAACACAGCAGTGAAAATATGCCGAGCGAGATTGACTGTTACAAATCTCTGTATAAAAATATTTGAAAGCAAATCACAACACA
>CAIMOS010000101.1 GCA_903843135.1 uncultured Ignavibacteriales bacterium
AATCCACCGCATTTGGTTTATATGCCAGCCGTACCTTCGGATTCAGTTTATTGAACATCACTCCTTATGCCGGGTTCGGTTTCGAAAGTTCAAATGTCACAATTAAATACACACAAAAAGTTGAACTTGCCTCCGGAACAATTTCTGAGTTCCCGATAGAATTTGAACTCGAAGGAAAAAACAAATCACGTATCATCCTTGGCGCTGCTTTGAAACTTTTAGCAATCAATATCAATGTTGATTACAATATGTCAGAGTATAACACCGTAAGCGCGGGTCTCGGATTCCTTTTCTAAATAGATATTTTCTCTTTCAGGCGGCGGAGTGAATAACCCGCCGCTTTTTTTTATTTTTTTCGATTTGACTTCGTTCTCGCACTCTTTTTTTTTATCTTACCCGCTGCATTAATCCGGAATAATTCCAATTATTATTAATTATGGCAGAACAATGATCGATTTTTTCTCTAATTATATGGCGCTGTATAGGGATTACAACCTGTTACTTCAGACATTGACTACAGTCTCGATAACAGCGGTTACACTCGTCTCGGTATTTTTCTGGTGCTTTCTCATTACCAGAATCCAGATTGTCTTAATTCTCAAATTTAAAAAGATATCGGGAGTGATATATAAGGCTCTGGGTTATTTGGTTATGACAGTATTGAGTTTTTGGATAATTAGTTCCCCGGAGTCTAACTTAACAAAATACATTTATGGGTTTTTTCTGATTGGCTTTATTATTCCTCTGTTTTTTGTTTTGAGTGACGTCAATAAAACTATTGAGAAAATAATTAAGGCCATTTCCGCATCAGCGCTAAGTGAGAACGCGATTATTAGCGGCATCGTCAGGAAAGCGCATCTTACAATATCAGCCAGAATTTTTAAGCGTGTTTATTTCGCTGCTATGACTTTAATTATTCTTTTTGAGTATTTTGCCGAAACCGGTTTTGGAGCAGGCTATCTTCTCAGAACAGTCGGTGGTTACTGGAGTAATAATCTGCAGGTTATTCTTCTTGTTCATCTTCAGATAATTATTCTGATAATTTATTATTTGGTTTCCTATCTGCTCACAAAAATCACTTCTCACAGGCAGGAATTGTTATGAAAATAAAATTTGATAATCTGTCACTCGGTTTTTCGAACGAATTGGGAAACCGGAGGGTCGTTCTGCAGAATTTTAGCCTGGAGTTTGGATCTGAAAAGGAGACCGGTATAGCAACTTTTCTTCTTCCTGTGAATTCCGGGAAGAGCGCGCTTGCTAAACTGCTTGCCGGGATTATTTCTCCGGAAGCCGGCGCGCTTAAATTTAACAATTCAAAGCCTGATTTTTCGAAAACCGCATATATCAACTGCCAGAAAGCTTTCCCGGGTTTATCGCTGAAAGATCTTTTTGAGATTACAGCCGGTAAGTCACGAGAAAAAAGAAATAGTGCAAACAGTTTGCAGGAGGTAGCGAAGAAAGTGGGGCTTGACGGTTATGAGGAACATATTCCGTCGGCAAACAGCCTTGGATACCAGATCAGAATGATGCTCGCGCTCGGATTTTTTAATCAGGCTGATTTGTTCGTGATAGATGATCCTTTTATTGGCCTTGATAAGAACAACTTCAGCGCGATAATGGATTTAATCCGTGAGATTGGAAAAGAGAAGCAAATAATCTTAATCAATTCCTCGATCAGCCATAGTGTCTCGATCTCGGACGCAATTTACCTGATGAGCGAACCGCCGGTTTCACTGATTGAAAATTTTGTCCTTAAGGATAAGATTGAAGAACGCGGTTCAGCGACTGATAAAATTTATAAATTGTTAACCGGTACAAAAACGGATTTATTTACCCAATATCTACTTTGAGAAATTAAATGAAGAAAATTCTGGATCAACTTAACGGTATAAAAGAAAAAGCAAAATTGGGGGGCGGCACGGCACGAATTGAAGCTCAGCATAAGAAGGGTAAATTCACCGCGAGAGAAAGAATAGAGTTGCTCGTTGATCCGGGCACATTTGAAGAAATAGATATGTTCGTGAAACACAACTGTTACGATTTTGGTTTGGATAAAATTAATTATCCCGGAGACGGTGTCGTTACGGGATTTGCGAATATTAATGGCAGAAAAGTAGCTCTTTTTAGCCAGGATTTCACCGTGTTTGGGGGGACTCTTTCGGAATCGAACGCCAAGAAAATCGTTAAGATAATGCAATTGGCAATGAAACTGGGGATACCGGTTATCGGATTGAACGACTCGGGAGGCGCCAGAATTCAGGAGGGCGTTAACAGCCTGGGAGGATATGCGGATATCTTTCTGCTAAATACTCTCGCTTCAGGAGTGATCCCTCAGATATCAGTGATCCTCGGCCCTTGCGCAGGCGGGGCAGTTTATTCACCCGCCATTACCGATTTTACGATTATGGTTAAACATACCAGCTATATGTTTGTCACTGGCCCAAATGTTGTAAAGACGGTTACCCACGAAGACGTAAGTTTTGAAGAACTTGGAGGAGCGGAAGTACATTCAGTAAAGAGCGGTGTTTCTTCGTGCATTTTTGAGAACGAAGCGGAAGCGATGCTTGGGGTGCGGGAGCTGCTCTCTTATTTACCTGAAAACTGGAGAGACAAGCCCGTGGAGTACGATTTTGATATTACAAAGGTCAAACCTGATCCAAAGCTGAACAATATTATCCCTGGATCGAGCATTAAACCATATGACATTAAGGAAATAATATATTCACTTGCGGATGAAGGCAAATTCTTTGAGATTCACCCGTTATACGCTGAAAACATTGTGGTCGGGTTCATAAGATTAGGAGGCCAGTCGATAGGCGTTATTGCAAATCAGCCGGCAGTTTTGGCCGGGGTGCTTGATATTAACGCATCGGTTAAAGGCGCAAGGTTCGTCAGGTTCTGCGATGCGTTTAACATACCGCTTCTGGTACTTGAGGATGTGCCGGGATTTATGCCGGGTACCGAACAGGAGTGGCACGGAATTATACGGCACGGGGCTAAACTTCTTTATGCTTTCTGTGAAGCCACAGTTCCCAAAGTGACGCTTATTGTCCGGAAGGCTTATGGCGGCGCTTATGATGTTATGAATTCCAAACACATCAGGGGCGATTTTAATTTTGCCTGGCCGACAGCAGAGATAGCCGTTATGGGCCCTAAAGGCGCCGTAGAAATTATATTCAAAAAGGAGATCGAGAGTTCTCCTGATCAGGAAAAGGAACTCCAATTTAAGTTGGATGAGTATATCGAAAAATTTGCCAATCCGTTCATAGCAGCAGAGAGAGGTTATATCGACGACGTCATCGAACCGTCGCAGACAAAGCAGCGGCTTATCAGCGTATTCCAGTTATTAAAAACGAAAGTCGATAAAAATCCCAGGAAAAAACACGGGAATATCCCACTTTAGTGATTCTCAGATATAAAACCGCCTCATTTGCTTATATGCCAATGAATTCTTTCGGAACAGAG
>CAIMOS010000102.1 GCA_903843135.1 uncultured Ignavibacteriales bacterium
ATACGGTATTGCCACAAAAAATGAAAACATTTAACTGCCTTTGGGGCGATCGGGATTCGAGAACTGGTGATGGAAGATTGAGCTAAGGAATGTTAATGACTTACCCGAACCCGCGCCTGATGTGAAAATGGAATTCTCTTTTTTGCTTCCAAGTTCAAGAGCCTTTGTCTGGTGCTTGAAGAGTGTCAGATCCTTAAAAACGTGATTAAGTTTATTGTGAAGTATTTTTCTTTTGTAAAGATGATCAATCGGTTCGGAGAGTTCATAGGACGGATTAAACTGAAGAAGCGGCTGAGGCCATAATTTTCTAGACTTAAAATACTCCTCAACTGCTTCTTTTATGCGGGTATTAGATATATCAAGAAAACTCGAAATATATTTAGAGTATTCCTCAATTACCTGATTATGAACATTAAAAATATTCATACATTATATTTTATTAATTAATTGACCACTTATTTGTTTGATTTTTTTACCTAACTTATCCAGCACCACGAGATCAGCGCCCCGAATCATACAATTTTTTAAGGGTATGAAACATCAGGTGATCCGAAAAACAAATTTTGAATCCGTATAAAGATACGGAAAAACGTGTTTTTACAATAATTTTTCCTAAACGCCCCCAGAAGAAAAAGTCATTGCCTCCGTGAATGAACTGAACGTCACTATAAGTAAAATTACGTATTAATCAGCCGGTACAGGATTGTAAGGAATAATATTACGGACACAAGACATCCACCCGGTCTTGGAAATCCGTTGCGCAGTATTTTCATTGGAGTTGAGTAATAGCCGACTTTATTAAGTACCCTTCGTTTGAAGTTTTTCGGTGCGTTAATTACTTTGGTAACTTCATAAACGCCAAGGTCTTTCTTTATTTTACGCTTTGCACCCGTAATTCCCAGCAGGGTTTTCAAAGACGGCTTCCGGTATCTGATGAATTTCATATTGGTCTCCTCTTTTTGTGAGTCTTTAAAGATATTTTACTAAATCCACCGTTAATATCAAATTTCGTTAAAACAAATTTATAGAAATTCCCTTTTCTGTGATTATAACGGAATGCGAGCTCCAATAAAGCCGAGTATAATCCAAGGATATTCCTTCCCCTGAACATCTTTATCCGCTCACTGGCGAACCGGTAGAACAGATCCAATTCACTGATACGGTTAATAGGATTCAGAATGTTTTTCGCTTTTGAGCTATCGTAACTCAATTCATAATAGAACTGCCTGTCTTCACCTCTGGTTCTATTTAATCGAATGTTGGAATACTGATAGTCGGGCTTATCTTTAATCGATAAAGATATCTGATCATTCTCATATTTAAGATGTACAAATATTGTCCCCTCCTCTTTTACGTTTGGCACTGCCCCTATGATCTCCTCCTGGAAATTTTTAAACATTCGCTTCGTTAGCATTAAACTTACTCCCAGCTCATAGGCACACTGAGAAGCTGTCATTCCATCCGCGAACATCTTCATCATTCCTATAAATGACGACAACGGCATATGTGTCGATTCCAGCTTCGAGTCTTTGCGGATATTCCATTCGTAGCGGCATTCATAGCACAAATAGCGCTGCCGCCTTATACGGCCCAAATGCCCGGACTTGCAAGCCGGGCATTCATCAAAGGTCTTTAGTACATTATTCGAACGCAAGTAATCTTCTGCCGCGTCCTCGTCAAGAAGATAGCGGCTCAATTCAATTGTTTTCATTTTACCTCTCTGAGGGGCCGGCTTGCGCCAGTCCCCCGGTTTTATTGTTTTCTGTGTTGTCTGATAGTATACCTTCCAGTATCTTAATCACAAAATGAAACTTAGAAGGATTCTGTTTTGTATAGTGAGAAGTCAAAGAGCCTGAAGGCTTGTGCCCGAGCAGATACTCACGGACCTCATAGGAAATACCATACTGCGAAAGCAAAGAAGTGAAGGTATGGCGGAACTTATGAAGGGTCAGGTTCTTTTGAATCCCTGCTGACTTACCTATTTCCTTGCAGATAGTAAGCATCGTCCGTTCGGACAGCTTTCCTCCGCTTAACGAAGGGAAAAGGTAGTCTGTTTCCGAAGTCCGGACCTGCTGATCGAGGATCTTCCTTAAAGTCTGAGCCAGAGGAATATCCCTTTCAGCAGACGGCGTCTTAGTAACAAATGCACCGGCGCTTCTAACCTTGATCAGATTGTTTACCTGATCAATTCTCTGCCAGGTCAGATTGGCTAACTCCTCAAAGCGCAATCCTGTAAGGTAAAGCCCCAGAAATGCGTTTCGATAGACGTCTTCCATCTCCTGGCTGAAGAAGGCTTTTATTTCCTCCTCTGTGTAATAATCCTGTTCCCTCTCAAAGAGTGACTTCCTTTTCAACGGAACCGACTTTATATGGCTGACAGGGTTCTTATCGATATTATCGCGGTTCACCTGTTCGGTAAACAATCCCTTCAGCCGTGTCAGATAAGAGTTAATGGTCTTCGGGGAAGCGTTATTGGCCAAAAGCACCTGTTTGAATTTGTCAGCGTGTCCGCGCGTAAACTCATCCACGTACCTGATGTTCTGCTGTTTCCTGAATTCATCAATGAATGCCAGCTCACACTTATACTTTGCATTCGTCTTCGGCCTGAGCTGGCTTCTATTGCTCCAGTAGTCCGTAACGGCCTGCTCAAAAGTCGACCTTGACTTCGATAGGTTGTTTTTGATCTTCTGACGTTCGTACTTTGCCGTCGTGATCTTAACGGCGAAGGCCTCGGCATCCGCTTTCTTATCGAACGTCTTGCGGTGCCGCACACCGTGTTCGTCATAAACCTGAACGCGGTATCTGCCATTCGGCATTTTCTTTATGTTCATGAGGGTATCCCTTTTGTTGTTAATCTTGCCAGTTCTGTTATATGGATCAGTTTTCTTGCTCCAAACGAAGCAGCGGATATTTCACCGGATAGGACTTTGGTTCTGATAAACTCATAGCTGACGTTGAGAATATCGGCAGTTGCCTGCATCGAGAATAGTATTTTCCCCGGATACAAACGGAGCAGTAACTCCAGATTGGTATCCTGAGACGGATAGTCGGTTCTTTCCTGTGGTGTTTGATCGAGCGACAGTGCTATCCCACTATTATCTGCCAGCGGTACGTTAACTAAGCGCAAAGCATCGCTTCCTGTTTTTTCAGCAGAGCAGTACGCACTGGTCGTTCTGAGGGTTCAACGCCAAAAGCTTTAGCGTCGACCCTGGTTGGGTGTTTGTGAGTATTCATAAGATTAGCTTTCTATAGAGTGTTGATTAAAAGTGTTAATTAGAGGAGATTGGTATATGAGCCTGGTTTTTTTTTATCCGACATGAGTCTGCCATACCGGAACTTGTGGCTTCGCTATCTGACTGTGCTGTCTGAGAATCAGGACTAAAGCAGATACTCTGACCTTGAAAAAAGCCGCCTGTCACATAAGAGAAGCTGGGCGCTGCTGACCGGGTCGATAAAGTCTACTTCACCAGTACAGGCGTAGCTGGTAGCCGTCTGCAAGCACATAAGGGGCTCTCATGGAGGCCACAGAAGATGAGCCTAGGACGTTAGTGCGGAAAGACAGCGCAAGCAAATGCCCCGCTGTCAGCGCTGAATGTTTTACCTCTGGAGACATTCAAGCGCAGACTTTTTAAGCCCCAAAAGACAGGCTTGCAACCATAAGACAGTAGCATAAAGGAATTAAGCAGCACCAGTCTCTGTAATAAGCAGAATGTACTTCTCCTTCACAGATCATTTAATAAAGTAGAAACGCGAAGCGTTTAAAAAACCCGTTTAGCTTTCCACCTCTGCCTGGTAAACCGCTGACTTTTCCTGAAAACCGGTCTTGCTGTAACGCTTGAAGCGTTGGATACCAGGCTTTGCTTATACGAATAAGGGATACAGCTGTTAAGTTACATACGGTGTCCGCTCATCACCTGGTTGCAGAATGACCTCTTTACAGAGGTAAGACCGTCCAGGCGAGCAAATAGTGAAAGGTAAACGCGTTGGCAGCAATCAAAGTGGCCTGTTAACACAGACATCCCTACGACAACTATTCTATGTGCTGGAAGCGAAGAGTATGCTTGTTGATAGCAAATAGAATGCCTAGAACAAGGGATTGGGTCTGTCCCTGGGCTATGGTGGAAGCCCTAAACGCGTCTTTCCTTACTACGATTTCGCTCTACAAGGTTCAGGGTATGGAGGCTGTCAGAGTGGCCGGTGCTGATGCTAAACGAATGCCCTGGGTGGAAAGAACAGTGCGTATATCTGCTGTCGGAATGAATGAGCAGTCGAGTATTTAAGATCGTCTCTTATCTGTCAATGTTTTGTCTGGGTAAATGCCTGTACATTCTACCTTCTGTCTCGGATGTAATGGGATTAAACGTCTCAGTCGAGGACTGTGGTTGGGCAATTACAAAACCTGTGTGTGGCACTGATGTATGCTTAAGCAATTGAGGTAAAACAGCTGGGTTTGCTCTGTAGGCACTACCAGGGGACAGCAGAAGAAAGAGCCTGGTCACCGTTACAAGCACTAAATATTAGCTGGCTCGTGTTATTTGCGTGGTTCGGACCACGAAAATAACACAATCCTACAGGTAGTAACCGGCTAGGGTGTCTAGGCGGTACATGGAGCCTCTACAAGGGTCGCTCCTTGTCTAAGAGTAGCAGTTTATGTGGTATAAACAACGTTTCTATAAGCTAAGCGTTTACGGTTTAAGGACCTGGCTCTAATACCAAAGAGCTAGATTATCTGCTGCTGTGCATAAATAAGTAAAGCTAATATGCTTGCTGGCACTTTAGCTGTTAACTTGTTACAATTTTTTCCGAATGATGTATAATCAATGCAGGTTTTTTTGTAACATCACCAATTCCACGCAAATGAAGAGTTAGACTAAAAACGATAATTAAACAACAATTTGAATTTTAATAGAATAATGAATTTCCGCTAATAACCACATATTTGTAGTATTTCGCTACTGACCACGCCTCGATTTTATGTACAGACTCAATCAATAATAAATTGATTTCCTAGATCTTAGTGGCCTCGTATAAGTTTCAATATCTTTCACCTGGTCGGGAGATAGTACCACATCGACCTTTTTAAATATTTCAGTTACAGAAAGCCTGCTACAAAATTTTCTTCCTTTTGATTCTTCTCGTACCCGTTTAAGTTCATATATGAATTCAAACTTACTGAACGTACCTTTGGAGAAATATTCCTTAAATCTTGAACTACTATTACGGAAATTTCTCGGAAGCCAGTTATCCCTGGTCCGGGTATAATTTAAAAGATTTCTATCTAAGTCATAGACGAAATTGCATTCATCAGTAAGTTTATCGGAAATATTATATGGAAAATCACTTTTTTTAATGTATAGAAATCTTGAATACTCCAGGGCTTTTAAGACTTTCCCGCCATGCTTATGAACACACATTTTAGCTGATATTTCGGAGCTTTTGGTTATCGAATAAAACTCACAAAATCCCACAATGACCGGACCTGCAAATCTTCTTAACTCAGCGAACTTTTTTTCACAGGCTGATCGGTCATAGTTGGTCTTAATTATGAGTTCTTTGAGTTGATCTCTTTTGAGCAGATCGTAATTAAGATATGATTTAAAAAATGTCACTACTTCAGGCGGGTTCTCAAGGATAAGATTGGCAATTTCTTGCTTTTTTATTTCAATTTCACTCTTCAGTAAACGTGAATAAGGATTGTCGCTTTCCAAAGAATAGTCGGTCCGATCAATTTCCTGATTAAAGCTGTTAAATCCATACATTCTAAGGTAATTTTCTCTGTGAGTACCAATCCCATAACAAATACTATGCAACAGTTGTAGAATATTCCACTGTAGTCGATTCCTATCTACCTGAATCACCGAATCATTCAAATATATGTATGGCCCGAATATGTTTTCACCATTTCTTTTACTACTAGCCCAAAATTTGCGCGAATTTATGGGGAAATACTTATTCATACCTTCTACTGTTTTATTTAACACTGATTCCGTTTCGTAATAGCATCTTTTGAAGTCAATCAAATCCTCGTTTGTATTCTCTTTCGTCGGGATAAAGTCATAAATATTTTTCACTCCATTTCTGAATCGAAACACAAATTGAATAATTTCTATTAGATTAGGTTCATAAAGTATGTAAATATTATCTATTTTTTCTCCTTTAATGTTTATACCCGTGGACATAACTGAGGTACTAATAACAATCCTTATTCCACTCGGGATTTCTTGATTTACAATCATTTCAGCAGCTTTTGTATCCTCAACATTTTTTGCATTTAATCTTAATACTTGATCGCTTTCAACAATTTTATCTTCAACTAAACGTTGTTCTAATTCAGCCGTTTTTATAATATCATTGATAAATACGACAGATATCCCATTTTGGGGGTGATTAGATTTCAAATGCTGGAATAGTGATTCTTGCCCATTTACTTTTCTGGAGTCTGGAACATATTGGATAATATTATAATTTGTATCGATAGCTTGCTTAGAGGCGTTACGGAATAATACGACTTTTGTGTTCGAGTGATTTTCAAGTAAATCGTAATTGACACAACCGTACGGAGTACCAGTAAGGCCAATGAATTTTCTGTCAACGACCACGATATTCCCCAGGTAAAGACGTAAAAAAACCAGATTAATCCCCAGTCACAGGATCATCTTATTCCCCAGTTTCAGGATCAGATGATTCCCCAGTTTCAGGATCACCTTATTCCCCACCTAAATCACCG
>CAIMOS010000103.1 GCA_903843135.1 uncultured Ignavibacteriales bacterium
CCGGCGAAACTCCGGAAGAGGCTGTAAAACTTGGCTGGGCACACGGCGCTCTTCTCACGACATTCCCGGGTGATACAACAATGGCATCGGTTGAAGAAGTTCGGTCGCTTGCCAAAGGCGGTTCTGCCAGGATTCAGAGATGATCATTACAGCGGACTGAATATATGCTTTATTATTCCAACGGCGGCCCGGATATAGTTCTTTCAAAGGATGAAGTACGCAATGCAGTATATTCATCGCTTGATTCACTTGGAAAGAGAGAAAGAGTTCTTGCGATACCGCCGGATTTTACGCGGTTCCATTCCCAGGCCGGTCCGGTCACTGAAATGTTGTATGAGTATTACGGGCAAAACCTGAAGGATATACTTCCGGCGCTGGGCACGCATTCTCCTATGAATGATAAAGAGATATCCTCGATGTTCGGTAAGATACCGTTGGACCTCTTCAGAGTGCATAACTGGCGTGATGACCTTGTAACGCTCGGAGTTGTTCCGGGTGAGTTTGTGAAGAGTGTATCTGAAGGTAAAGTTGATTTTTCCTGGCCGGCACAGGTTAACAAACTGCTGAACTCAGGAAACCACGATCTTATAATTTCGGTGGGCCAGGTAGTCCCTCACGAAGTGGTGGGAATGGCGAATTATAATAAGAATATTTTTGTCGGTACGGGCGGGAAAGACGGAATTAACAAAAGCCATTTTCTTGGCGCGGTTTACGGTATGGAGAGAATGATGGGCCGCGCGGATACTCCTGTGAGAAAAGTTCTGAATTACGCCTCAGACAACTTTGCCGCGCATCTTCCTATCCTGTATATCCAGACAGTTGTTGCCAAAGACAAACAGGGAAAACTTGTGATAAGAGGTTTGTATATCGGTGATGACTATGAGTGCTTTGATAATGCCGCAAAGCTTTCTCAGAAAGTAAATTTTGAAATACTCGAAAATCCGCTGAAGAAAGTTGTTGTCTATCTCGATCCGCTTGAATTTAAAAGCACCTGGCTTGGCAATAAAAGCATCTACCGCACGCGTATGGCTATCGCAGACGGCGGCGAACTTGTCGTGCTCGCTCCCGGATTAAAAGAATTCGGCGAGGATAAAGAAATTGACAGGCTGATCAGGCGTTACGGTTACAAAACAACGCCGGAAATTCTCGATGCCGTAAATATGAATCCGGAACTGCAGAATAACCTGAGCGCGGCAGCGCACCTCATCCACGGATCATCTGAGAACAGATTCAGCATTACTTATTGCCCGGGAAATATTTCGCGGGAAGAAATTGAGAGCGTTAATTTTAATTATGCGCCTCTTGATCAAATGCTCGAAAGATACAACCCCTCAGCGCTTGCTGACGGTAAAAATGTATTAGCGGGCGGCGAAGAAATATTTTTTATTTCAAATCCCGCACTGGGATTGTGGGCATCGAAAGAAAGATTTAAAGATTAATGAAGGAAACAAAGTGAAAAAATATGATATAGCAGTGATAGGCGCCGGAGTAATGGGCGGCAACCTGGCCCTGAATATTGAAAGCAAAAATTATTCTGTTGTGGTTTATGATAATGACGCGCAGAAAACCGGGAAATTTATTCAAACGAAATGTGAAGGCAGGAATATTACCGGGGCCGCTTCTCTCGCAGAGTTGGCGTCTAAACTTGAAAAGCCGAGAAAAATACTGATGATGGTCCCCGCGGGGAAGGCTGTTGATGCCCTTATCGATGAACTCGCGCCTCATCTGGAAAACGGCGATATATTAATCGACGGCGGCAACTCACACTATCCCGATACAAACAGGAGAACGGAATATGTTGAGTCGAAAGGACTTTTGTATATAGGAACAGGTGTTTCCGGCGGTGAAGAAGGCGCACTAAAGGGCCCCTCAATAATGCCGGGCGGATCTTCCGCGGCCTGGCCTTTCGTGAAAGGTATTCTTCAGGATATCTCCGCAAAAGTTGACGGAAATATTCCTTGCTGTGAATGGGTCGGCGAAAAAGGCGCTGGCCATTTCGTCAAAATGGTCCATAACGGAATTGAATACGGTGATATGCAGCTTATCTGCGAGGCCTATCAGATAATGAAAGATCTTCTCGGGATGAGCAATGAAGAAATGCATCAGGTCTTCAAGAAATGGAACGAAGGTGAATTAGAAAGCTATTTAATAGAAATCACGCGTGACATTCTAGCATTTAAAGAACCCGACGGCTCATCCCTGGTGGATCATATACTTGATACTGCCGGGCAAAAAGGAACAGGCAAATGGACCGTATTAGCTTCCCTTGATCTTGGCGCGCCCCTTACGCTTATCGGAGAAGCTGTTTATGCGAGGACTTTATCATCTCTGAAGGATGAAAGAGTGAGCGCTTCGAAAATACTTTCCGGGCCGGTGCCGAAATTCGAAGGAGACCGGGGTAAATTTATTGAGGACCTGGGTAAGGCGCTCTATGCTTCAAAGATAGTTTCATATGCTCAGGGTTATGTTCTGATGCGCAACGCCGCGCAGGAATACGGCTGGAACCTTAACAACGGAGGGATTGCATTAATGTGGCGGGGCGGCTGTATTATCAGATCGGTTTTCCTTGGCAAGATAAAAGAAGCGTTTGACAGGAATTCCGCGCTGACAAATCTTCTTGTTGATCCGTTCTTCAAAGAAAAGATTGAATCATCGCAGAACTCGTGGAGAACAGTTGTTACCGCTGCAATTTCGAACGGTATCTGGACCCCGGCATTAACCGCGGCGCTAAACTATTTCGATGGTTACCGGAACGGAAGGCTGCCGGCGAACCTTCTGCAGGCGCAGCGGGATTATTTCGGGGCGCATACTTACGAACGCACGGACCGCCCGCGCGGAGAATTTTTCCATACGGAGTGGATATAGCCGGTAATTTAATACTCGGCAACAGGTATGGGCCTTTCTTGTTGCAGAGTGAAGTTCATAGGTCCGGAAATTAAGATAACGTTATTTATAACAAACAAATAAAAGCTGATATATGAGCGCTACAAAACCTGCCGGAAGATACCGGTGGACGATCCTGTCCCTGGTGTTTTTTGCTACTACAATTAATTATCTGGACCGCCAGGTAATAAGCCTTTTAAAAGACGATTATCTGGAACCATTATTTAACTGGACGGAGTCCGACTATGCCAACATCGTAATTGTCTTCCAGCTTACTTACGCGCTTGGAATGATAGGCGTGGGGCGGGTAATTGACAAGATCGGGACAAAACTTGGCTATGCCTTTTCTTTAATAGTTTGGAGTGTTGCGGCTGTCGGCCACGCGCTTGCCACAAGCACTATTGGTTTTATGGTGGCCCGCGGATTCCTTGGAGTAAGCGAGTCCGGAAACTTTCCCGCTGCTATTAAAACAGTGGCAGAGTGGTTTCCGAAAAAGGAACGCGCATTCGCTACCGGCCTCTTTAACTCCGGATCTAATATCGGGGCAATCATCGCTCCGCTTACCGTTCCCTTAATAGCTGTTTATATGGGGTGGCAGTGGGCATTCATAATAACCGGCGCGATTGGATTTATCTGGCTGATATTTTGGTTCAAAATATATGAAACCCCCTCAAAGCATAAAAAGCTGAGCAGGGAAGAATACGATTATATCCATTCTGATGCCGAAGAAGCAAGTCAGGAAGCCGGCCCGGAAAATAAGATGAACTGGATGAAGCTGCTGACATTCAGGCAGACCTGGGCCTTTGTTGTGGGAAAATTTCTCACCGATCCGATCTGGTGGTTTTATTTATTCTGGCTTCCGTCATTCCTTAACAAACAATACGGTATGACAAAGACAGATTACGCGCTCCCGATCGCGATTGTATATACAATGACGACCTTCGGCAGCATTTTCGGCGGATGGCTCTCCGGATATTTTATTAATAAAGGCTGGGAAGTCTATAAGGCCAGGCGTACCGCAATGCTGTTTTTTGCATTACTGGTGCTGCCGGTTGTTTTCGCGCAGGCCCTGGGCCAGCACAGTTACTGGTATGCCGTGCTCATCATCGGACTTGCGGCGTCAGCCCATCAGGCGTGGTCCGCGAATATTTTTACAACCACTTCTGATATGTTTCCTAAGAAAGCAGTTGCTTCCGTTACGGGAATCGGCGGAATGGCCGGCGCCTTGGGCGGAATACTGATTGCAAAAGCCGCAGGCGTTTTACTTGACCATTACAAAGCGCTGGGCGCAATTGAAACCGGATACTACATAATGTTTTTAATATGCGGGTCTGCATACCTGACCGCCTGGATAATTTTTAACCTTCTTGCTCCGAAAATGAAGCGAGTAGAAATATAAAACGGATTTAATATGAACAAACAATTTATTACTGATGATTTTCTTCTTTTCAGCAAAACAGCGAAAGAACTGTATCATACCGTCGCTAAAGATCTGCCGATAATTGACTATCACTGCCATCTTCCCGCGGATGAGATTGCTTCGGACAGGAAGTTCGGTAATATGACCCGGTTATGGCTTAACGGTGATCATTATAAGTGGCGCGCGATGCGTGCCGCGGGAGTTGAGGAAAAATATATTACCGGGGAAGCGGCTGATTGGGAAAAGTTTTTGGCCTGGGCAAAAACGGTGCCGTTAACCCTGCGTAATCCGCTTTATCACTGGACGCATATGGAACTGAAAAGACCTTTCGGCATCAGCAATATGCTTTTGTCGGAAACCACCGCGGAACAGATATATAATGAATGCAATGCTTTGCTTCAGACTCCGCGGTTTACTGCAAGAGGATTAATTGAACAGTTTAATGTCAGGGTTATATGTACTACTGATGATCCTACAGACAAACTGGAACATCATCAGAAAACAGCAAAAGATAAATGGCAAGTCAAAGTTCTGCCGACATTCCGGCCGGACAAAGGAATGATGATCGATAACCCGGCAGTTTTCAAACCGTGGTTTGAGAAACTCCAGGCCGCGGCAGATACCGCAATCTCTTCATATTCACAATATATTGAAGCGATAAAAAAGCGCCACGACTACTTCCACGCAAACGGCTGCAGGCTTTCGGACCACGGCCTTGAAACAGCATACGCGGAAACATATTCTGATGATGAGATAGAAAAAATATTTCAGTCGGCATTGTCGGGAAAAGAAATCACCGTGGAACAGGCGCTTAAATTTAAATCGGCAGTGTTATATGAATGCGGATTGATGAATCACGGGAAAGGCTGGGTGCAGCAGTTTCATTTAGGGCCTATGCGCAACAACAATGCGCGGATGTTCAGGGCTTTAGGTCCGGATACGGGCTTTGATTCAATCGGAGATTTTGAACAGGGCCGTCCGCTTGCGAAATTATTATCAAACCTTAATGACTCTGACCGTCTGGCCAAAACAATAATTTACAATATCAATCCTGCCGATAATGATTTGTTTGCCGCAATGACCGGAAATTTTCAGGACGGAAAAACAAAAGGCAAGATGCAGTTCGGCAGCGGCTGGTGGTTCCTTGATCAGAAAGACGGAATCGAGAAGCAGCTCAGCTCGCTTTCGAATATGGGGCTGTTGAGCCAGTTTGTCGGGATGCTGACTGATTCAAGAAGTTTTGTTTCATACCCGCGCCACGACTATTTCAGAAGGGTCCTGTGCAATCTGATAGGCAATGATGTAGAAAACGGACTGGTTCCGGATGAACCCGGATTGTACAAACCAATGATCGAAAATATCTGCTACAATAATGCAAAGAACTATTTTGATTTCGGGATAGAATAGCCCTGGAATAATAATATCTCCGTTGTCAAAATCAGATAACGGATGTATCAAACACATATACTTAAAAAAGCCTCAAATACAGGGTTTATTAACAGTATTTGAGGCTTAATTTTTAGTGCGGGGAGAGATATTCCGCGAAACAATATAGCAGCTCTTGAATTAGCTTCTCCAAATCTTGCCCGTAATTTCAAAAATAACATAGATTTATTTTGGATGACGGGCCGCATACGTGATGAACCCATTACGATGATGAGAGCAATTTGGGAATAGACTCAAAGTGGTTAATTTTCTAATAATGGAAGAGGAGATTTACCGGGAAGCACTGTTAGAATAAAGATACCGAACTACCCGTGCCTATAATTTTAGATTATTCAATTTTAATTATCTGGCAAGAATCTCAATATCCGCTTGGGATCAACCGCAGACGAGCCGGTTTTGGCTTAAATCTTAACCTGACGGGGGAGGAGAGCATCGGGGAAATGAAATATATATTTTTTTTCTTGACAAAAGACCGGATTTATGTGTATTTTAGTTAAACGATTAACTAAATTCTATGACCATAAAAGACGTAGCCAAAAAAGCTCAGGTCTCAATTGCAACGGTCTCTCTGGTGATAAACAACAATAAGCGTATCAGTGAAGAGACAAAACAGAAAGTAAACAGCGCAATACGTGACCTGAATTACTATCCTTCACGTTCAGCACGGGGATTGGTGTCTCGCAAGACGGGTAATATAGGTTTTATACTTACTGAAAATCACTTCCTCCGTTCCGAACCTTTCTATACCCAGATCTTCCTTGGCGCTGAATTTGAAGCGCACAACAAAGAATTTTATGTTTTACTCACCACCGTTCCCGCCGCATCAAAATCAAACAACAAATTACCCCGGTTTGTTCTTGAGAAGAATGTAGATGGAATTATCATCGCCGGGACGGTCTCTCATAAATTAATATCAGCTCTGAGCGGCTATACACTTCCGATAGTATATGTCGATTATTATCCCGAAGGGAAAGAGAGCAGCGCAGTGCTGATTGATAATTACGGCGGAGGCAAAACCGCTACCGAACACCTCATATCCCTTAAACATAAAAACATCGCATTTCTCGGCGGAAACATTTCCCATCCCAGCATAAAACATCGTTTTGAAGGCTTCAAATCAGCCCTGGAAGCGCATAAGCTTCCGTTCGGAACGAACAGTTCCGTTGTTGATGAGGTAGACACTTCCCGTGATAACGGATATAAGGCGGCGAAAAAGTTATTAAAGAACAATCCCGGCGTCACGGCAATATTTGCGTGCAATGATGCGGTGGCGATCGGCGCGATGCAGTACCTTGCTTCAGAAGGATACTCAGTCCCCAACGACATCTCAATAATCGGGTTCGATGATGTCGAACCGGCAAGATTAACAACTCCCGCATTAACAACAATTGCAGTTCCCAAACAGGAACTGGGCAGCGAAGCGGTTAAATTAATGAACCGGCTGCTTGAAGACAAAAAAGTCCGGAGCCACACAATAACTGTGGGCGTGGAGCTTGTAGTAAGAAATTCAACGGCAAGAAAAAAATGATGCGGGCGATTGAAATAACCGGCAAACACCTTTTCTCAGTTATCACAACTGATCTACCGGTTCCTGCAGATAATGAAGTTGTTATAAAAGTTTCCGCGTGCGGTGTGTGCGGAACGGATATACATATTTATAATGCCCAAGCGCCGGCCTCTCTTCCGCTGATTCCGGGACACGAATTCGGGGGCGAAGTAGTTTCGTGCGGCAAAAAAGTTAAACGTTTAACTTTTGGCAATCGCGTTGCTGTCGATCCCAATATCAGCTGTGGAGTATGTGAATACTGCCGCGCAGGCAGAATCCACCTTTGTGAAAACCTCCGGGCAATCGGAGTTACGATGCCGGGCGGTTTCGCGCAATATGTAGCGGTGCCGGAATTACAAGCGTACCTGCTTCCCGATAGTATGCACGCTTACGATGCGGCATTTGTTGAACCGGTTTCCTGCTGTGTCCACGGAATGGATATTATAGATATAAAGCCGGGAGAAAAAGTTGTAATTGCCGGAAGCGGCGCGATAGGATTGTATATGCTGCAGCTGGCAAAACTGGCAGGCGCGTCTAAGATTGGAATTATAGAATCTCTGCCGGACCGTCAGGCAATCGCGCTGCAGTACGGAGCGGATTTTGTTATATCGCCAAAAGATCCGGTACTGCGCGAAAAAATTATGGATAGTATGCGGGGCGGTCCGGGCGTTCTTATAGAATGCGCGGGAAGCGCGGACGCACTGAAGTCACTGCTTAACATTGCGCCGAAAGGGGGGCGTATATTATTGTTCGGACTGGCATCCAAATCAGATGCGGCAGAAATAAAACTCCAGGAGTTTTTCCATAAAGAACTGAAATTGTATTCATCGCTTCTTAATCCATTCACATTTCAGCGGGCAATCGATCTGATCTCTACCGGGAAAATTTCTACCAAACATTTTATAATTCAGAATGTACCGATTGATTTCTCTGAAATGGATAAAGTTTATACCGGCAAACAATTAACTGGCACATTAAAAAATATCTTAGTACCACATCAAATAACCAAACAAGGAGTCACTTTATGAAAACGAGAACAATTTCTCGATGGTGTAAGGTTAGTTTCCTGTTCTTATTAGCCGCAATATGTATGCCTACACAGGCGCAGATACAGACTATCGGCGGATTTGAATCAGAACTGCCTTCATACTGGACAAAGGGCGCGGAGCCCGCAGGCGCAACATTAAGTTGGGCAACGGACCAGGCAAAGTCAATGACCAAGTCACTGAAGATCACCAAAGCAACG
>CAIMOS010000104.1 GCA_903843135.1 uncultured Ignavibacteriales bacterium
CAATGTGTTCGTACCCGCCCTGCTTCCGTGATAATGAACTATATCCGGTTTTATTTCCGAGATCAGTTTCATAACCTTTGGATAGACGCGAACATCAAAAGGCGTTTCGGTCGGGATGACGCGGCACTCAATTCCTTCGCTTCGTAATCTTCGGATCATCTCACCGTCGGTGAATGCAAGCACAACCGGTTCAAAACGGTTTTTATCAAGATTCAGAACAAGGTTCATCAGATATGTCTCACCGCCGCCGATACTTCCCTGGCGGATAGTTTCGAGAATTTTAATTTTTCCCGTCATCGTCTTTTTCTCTCTGCGAAATCACGTCTTCAATTGACATCACTTTGCTCTTGGTGGTAACCATAAAATCGGTATTTGCCTTACGGATCCTGAACAGCGCCAACATCTGATTTAAAATAAAAGCCGGCAACCCGAGCAGTGCGCTCCAAATTTCCTTTTCGGCTTTAACGGCGAAAAGAATCAGAATGAAGTTTGAGGAGAACAGCAGCCCCGCGGCAACTGTCGCGATGAAATAGGGAACAGATATAAACATATCACTCAAAAAAAAGACCACACCTGCGAGAAGCATAACCACCATCGGCGGAGTGGAGACAATGAGTCCGAAATAAAATCTGTTCCAGTCCAAAGTAAATAT
Source organism: uncultured Ignavibacteriales bacterium (assembly GCA_903843135.1). Classification (GTDB taxonomy): domain Bacteria; phylum Bacteroidota; class Ignavibacteria; order Ignavibacteriales; family Ignavibacteriaceae; genus JABWCL01. Next base: position 653 of record CAIMOS010000104.1, read on the forward strand.
TCCGGCGAGCATTAGCTTAACCGATTCCGTAAAATGTTTGAAGTAGGAGTTAAGCCATCTTGTTCTCTGGCGTTCAAGCTGCTGGCCCGTATCAATTTTCTCATCATAAACCACCGCATCTTTCGCGTAGGCAATCCGCAGCCCTCTCTCTACGATCTTGTTCTGGAGCATCTTATCTTCAGCAACGATTACTTTACCTTCCTCGTTTTCAGATTCGATCTCGTTCAGAATTTGTTTATACAAAGATGTTTCAATGACCATCCCTGATCCCGCTATAGGGGCGGACGAACCAAGAACAAAGGGAACATACCGCTGTGTATGATTATAATAGTGCTCTCCGAGCGCGTCAAGGCAGGCGTAATGAGAGTCGAGATTCTTAGCCGCCCTCCTTCCCTGCACCGCTTTGAATCCCGCGCGGCAGTAGCTGTTAAATCCGTTCAAGAGTCCGGGTGACGCAAGGTTATCGGGGTCAAAGATAAGCGTGTAATCGTGTTCTCTGATAAATGAATCCGCACCGAGCAAAATTGATTTAACTTTGGAGTTAAGATAGGGTTCCGGGTATATTACGGTCAGTTTGGAATCCGAAATAAATCCGCTGTTTTCTTCGCAATGATCGGCGACCAGATAGATGTGATAAGCGGAATATTTTTGTTTCAGAACAGATAATATCAGCGGGCGCGTAATCTCTATATCTTTATAAGAAGTAATAATGATACCGAAATCCGTCTCTGCATCACCGTCCGTCTTTGGCTTCTTTTCCCTGACGAAAAAGCCTGCCGCAGTATTCAGGAACGGAAACACAAGGTAAAATATTACGATTGTATTTGCCGCAAGGAAAAGAGGTGTAAATATCTCTCCCATTTTAATCGGCCGATACTTTCATTGTTTCGCTTTTCTTCTTGGTAAAATTGCGTTTTACAATAGACTTAATAAACTTTCTGACGCCGCTCCTCTTTTTCTCTATTTCGCCATAAAGGCCTTCCATATTTTCGGGATGCACTTTATTCAGTACCGCGCCAAGGAATTTACCTTCGTACGATTTAAGATAGAGGAAAGCATTTATGTCGTCTTCCTGGATGGTGGTATTTGCCTCATAAACCAGCAGTGCCGCGTCACTTACCTGGAGCAGTTCTTTCGAATCAGAATATTTCAGAAGCGCTCTGCCTTCAATAAAAACGAAGTCATACATAGCTTTCACTTCCGTGAGTATCTCCGTGAAAGTTTTAGCTCCTCCAATTTCCGACGGTGTCAGGTTTAACCCGCTGCAGCCAATAACATCAATATTATTGAGGCTGGTCCGGCTTATGCTATCTTCAACCGAAATCTCTCCCGAAGCAACTGACTCCAGAGCCGGCTTCGCATTAAAAATCCGCGTAAGGTCGGGTGATTTAAAATTTGTATCTATGAGAAGCATTTTCTTGCCTGTAAGCCTTAGCGAAAAAGCAAGGCTGATCATCAGCATTGTTTTCCCCTCGCCGCCGTGATTCCCCGTAAAAAGAATCACACCGTTCGCGGGCGCCTTTTCGGTAAAGTGCTGCCGGAATGTGCGCAGCAGGTTTTGAAATATTGCCTCATCCTGCCCCTGGCTATTGCTGCCGAATAGCACTCGAAGGTCAAGCTTTTCCGCGGAAATCTTATTAATAATACCGATGAGATCAAGCCCGCTCCTCTGGATAAATTGTTTCGGCGTCTTTATCGTCAGGTCAAGATAAAGAAGAAGAATGATAAGCACGATTGTAAGCACAAAACTTGCCATACCGGCAACAATTATGAGCAAAAGCCGTTTTGAGGGTTCTGCTTTTTCGGGCGGTGTGGCGTGCTGGGTTACCTGAACGCTCTCGCCGGTGTTCTCGGCTTCAAACCGGGTGTATGTCAATTTATTAAGAATAACCAAATAGGCTTCGGCAATTACGTTTATCTCTCTTTCGAAAGATGAAATTACCGCCTGTGACGGAGTATACTCCTCAAGCATATTTTTTAATCTTATCAGCTCTTTGTCCGTTGATTCAACCGACTTGATTGCAATTGCAAGTTCAAGTTCATAATTCAGTTTTTTTAACACGAGCTCCTGTTTTGGCACGTTTGGATCAATAAGTAAATTATCCGACGCGTTTTTTACAACTTCATAGAGTTCTTTCTTTGCCGACGCAAGAGAATCCTTAATCTCCGGATCTTTAAAATTAACCGCTATTAATCTTTGATTAAGTTCCGTGATTTTAGTTTTTAGAATTGAAATTCTCTCATTAAATGGAGTAAGGCCGGCCTCAATAAATGCTTTCTCCTTCTGCGAGAACCGCTGCTCGATATCCGAAATGGCGCGGTTAAGAGACGGAATTTTTTTGTTTTCCCCTTCGCGTATGAGTTCCATATTTGAGATCTGGTTTACAATGGACTTTGCCTGTTCGTCGAGGTTAATTATCTTTTTGTCCATTTTATAAATTTTCAGTTCATCGACTTTCCCGTCAAGCTCAGCCTTCTTTTCCTTTGCCAGCTTTTCAAAAAAGCCTATCATTGACTTGTTTCTCTCTTTCCGGAGATCGACATAAAACTTCAGAAACTGTTCGCAGATTGTATTTGCAAGAAATGCCGCAAGTTGGGGCGATTCGGCTTCAGCATCGACCGAGATAAAGTCGCTTGCTTCCTGCCTCTCAATTTTTGTGGCTTTATCGATATCCTGCAGCGTAAAACCCAATTCTTTTAACCATCTGCGGACCAATGCCTGGACCTGATCATTATCATCCAGCGATGCTGCCGACCGCATAAAACTATCCAGAATGGCAACCATATCAGCTTTTTGCTTTTGGCTGATTGTAGCGAGTTGCTGGTTTGTTATCCTAAACGGATGTTTGTCTGTGAGATCGTGAAAAAGGAGTTTATAAGATACTAAATTGAAAACTGTGCGGGATTCTATAAGCTCCGTAAGATTACTGAATTTAGTCTGAACCTGATAACTCGACGTCTGTTCTTTTGAGTCGTCAAGCGTTGCGCGGGTATCATCCACTATTCCCGCAGCCAGCTGCGCTGTTGTTTTATATACTTTGGGCAGACTGAGCGTAAGGATGTATGTGGCGATGACCGCGACAAGCGGGACAGACACCAGTACGCGCCACCTTTTGATCAGCTCTCTGAGAAACCTTATCATTTCCATTTTTATTTTACGCTTTCCAGGGGAACCCCTATAAGCTCTTCCAGCGCTGCCTTGTTAAATAAAAGGTCCGCGGTTGAAGCAACACGCTTCGCCTCGCTGTCATTATAAGCCCGGTACGAGAGATTTAACGTTTCAAGCGAAATTTCTCCGTTGGAAAATTTCTTTTTTGCGAGTTCAAGATTTGACTCGGAATCGTTTGTCCCCTCTGTGTTAAGTTTGAGCAAATCCAGGGTGCGTGTGTAAACGGCCAAACGCTTTATCACCTCCGCCTTAATGTAATTCTTCTGTGTCTCAAGATTTGCAGTTGCAATTTCCTGTTCTTCCCGGGCCTGGGTAACCCTGCTCGGCGAAAGAAAAATCGAACCGACATTAACAGAAACGCCGATTCCGAATTTGGGGACCATAGCACTGGTGGTTGGTTCGGAACTTATATTGGGATTGTACTGGTACGACAGGTTAAGGTTGTTCACCCAGTTCCACTTTGTCTGAAAGAGATTTTCTTCCGCGATAGTGACCCTGCTTTCAAATACTTTATTCTGCGGATAATTCTTCCAGGCAAGTTCGAATAATTTATCTGCGAAAGCCCTGCCCGTTGAATCAGACAGGAGATCATCCGATGAAAAAATCTGCCCGCTTACCGATAACGAAGCGATTAATATAAAAAACAATATCCGCATCTATTCCGCTCCGGTTCTTCTTACCACTGCATTGAATGTTTCAGCAAGCATTTTCAGATATCCTTTGTATGTTTGAAATTCCGAATATTCGCCAAGGTATTCTTTTGACGCCGTATTTTCGTTAAGCACGGACTGAACAGAATCGTGTATTGCCCTCTCTTCGGCCGTAAGGTTGCTTCTGCCGCGAGCCTGCCAGAACCCCGCTATTCCGAGCTTCCCTTCAAACCGCAGTTGAGAGACGTCGGTCAGATCAAATAAGTTGCCTTCCTCTTCGCTTTTAAGGCCCTTTTCAAGAAGGTGGTGTGCTTCATAAACCGGCAGCGCCCATATACCCACAAGACTCATACTTCCTTTTAGTACGTTCCAGAATAACGGGAGTTCATCGACAGAGGTTTTGCGTAAGAACCGCCCCACAGAGGTTACCCTGGGGTCATTTTCAATTTTAATAAACGGACCCGACTGATACTTATTCTTTAAATCCTTAACCCGTTTATCGGCATCTGTGTACATTGTCCGGAAGACATAATATTTAACCGACTTTTCTTTGAAGTAAACATACCAGTGCTTGCCGCTTTTCTGTATGGCGGGGGAACGGAGCCGCTTGGAAATATAAAAGACCGGGCCGCGGGAATTAATCTTGATTGCTATCGCCGTTAACAAAAACAGCGGAGATAAAAACAATAACGCGAAGAATGCAACCGTTCTGTCGGTCGCGCTGATCAAAAACTGATCGAATTTTGTTTTGAACGGCACTATCCTGTGGACCTTCAGCACCTTATCGTCATCAATGTAGGTGCCGAAATTATTTGGCACGCTTAAATGATAATTTTTATTTACAACCGAATCTTTAAGTTCGATCCCTTTCCCGACAAAAGTGTTATTAAGGATAACGCTTTTGATAACGGACGCTTTTGATTCAATCAAAACTTCATCGCCGATAATGGACGGGCCTGCAATCTCCACGCCCGGACCGATTTCAACATCGCGCCCTATTAAAACAGGGGGTACGATTTTGTCGAGAGTTTTTTTATCAATTTTTGTGGAAGGATGTACGAACACGCCTTTTTTCAGTTCCGCGCCGTCAAAATCATAACCCGCAACCCTGCCTTCAACAACGTCAAGGTTAACGCGCCAGTAATCCATCAGCCCGCCGACATCATCCCACGCTGCGTCAGTATGATAAGCATAAAACGGCGTTTTTAATTCCAAAAGTTTCGGAAATAACTGGTGGCCGAAATCGTATTCTTCCTTTGAAGGAACAAGATCCAGAATCTCCGGCTCCAGAATATAGATCCCAAGATTTATAAGATCAGACAAAGCTTCTTCTTTCTTCGGCTTTTCCTGGAAACTTTTAATGGCGCCCGTTGAATCAGTAACAACAACACCGTAACGGGACGGATCGGCAACCTGCTTAACGGCAATGGTCGCTTTCGCTCCCTTTTCACGGTGGAATTTAAGCATTTCAGTAAGGTCAATATTAGTCAGGCCGTCTCCCATAAGCACGACAAACGTCTCGTCAAAGAAACTCTGCACGCGTTTAATTCCGCCTGCGGTGCCCCAGAGCCTTTTCTCGATCGAATAAGATAACTCGACACCAAAATCTTTTCCGCTGCCGAAGTAATTATCCACGGCTTCGGGAAGGTGAAACAGGTTCATTTTGATTTTGGTGATTCCGTGGCGTTTGCAGAGGTCAATGATGTGCTCCAGCGACGGCTTATTCGCTATCGGAAGCATCGGCTTGGGAATGGTCAGGGTCAGGGGCATAAGTCTTGAACCCAGCCCGGCAGCTAATATCATAGCTTTCAATTTAATGCCTCTTGGGGAAAATGTTTTTTTACGGAAAAAATATTGAGTCCCGCTTTCGTCCTGAAATACTTAACATCATTGCAGATGGTCGTAAGAAAAAGCAGGCCGAAGTGCTCCGGAACCTCTATATCCTGGTCATTTGTGTTTTGTACAGGATGTCTTGAAAATTCCAGGCAGGAATCGCTGTGAACGTGGCAGTGGACCATTTCCTCCGAGTCGTGGTAAACCACAAAGTTGGAACCGAGAATCGACTCGGGATAGGGAAAGTGGTAACTTGTATCCGCCAGGTTTTTTGGGGTGATAATAAATTCGGGGCCCCTGGTCTCGATATCAATCGAAAGGAAGTTGAGCGTAAATTGCACTTTAACTTCAACCCTCTTACTCGGAGAGTGACGCACGGCGTTTGAGTAAAGCTCGTACATCAGCAGTTTACTGCTCTGCAGAAGTTCATCATACTCGGATATTTTATCGGGTATAATTTTCAGCTTGAGATATGAAACCAGCGCATCGCCCACGAGATGAATGAACTTCATATCACAAGGTACGGAGATTTGATACTTATCTGTCACTTCAGAAACTCTTGATTGCGTCTGATTCATTGTCGAATATTTCAAACACTTTATACAACCTTGTAAGTTCAAACATTGTCCTTACCGGCTGCTGCAGCGACAGTATCTTAATGTCGCCCTTTATAGCGGTGCTCTTCTTCAGGCCTGATACAAGCGAACCAAGAAACGAACTGTCCGCGAATTCAACTTTGCTGAAATCAACAAGTATTCTCTGGTGCTTTTGGTTATCAACAAGGTCGAACAAAAACGTTTTGAATTCTTTGGAAACATCTGCCGTCGCGCGCGGGACGTTGATCCTGACCACTGTAACTGCGGAATGGTCTTCATAAGTAAAGTTCATTGTAGCTCCTTTTAATATATTAAATAAATTAATTTACTATCTTTTAACACGCTCCCAGACAACGCTTTGGGAGCCTTTCAGGTACCTGAAAAATCCGTGATATGCCGCGTAGTTCATTAACACGAGCAAAAACGGAAAATAGAATATTTTGATTTTCTTCCTTTTCAGTTCGAGCCTCCAGCCGGTTAAAGCAAGAAAGTAAAACAGGCACTGCAAAGCAAAAAGCCCCGTTACCCAGTCGGCTTCATTCGCGAAAACCAAATATAAATTTAAAATAAATACAATTGGCAGAAGGAACGGAACAACCGCCCACCTCAGCACCCGGTGTGAGATATACTGAAAAGTAAGCACTCCGTACTTAAACGGGTTTAGAAGCGATTTCAGCCAGACGATTGACTGGAACCCTCCCGCGGCTATCCGCTTCCGTCGGATAAGCTCCGACTGCAGGTCGTGGGTCGGTTCTTCCTCTGCATACGCTTCGGGTTCATAAATAACCCTGTAACCTTTTTCCGCTATACGCATCGAGACGACGAAGTCTTCTATGATCGCGTTCTGTTCAATTGCCCCCGCCCATAGTTCTTTCCTTACGGCGAAGATTTCTCCCGCTGCGCCGACGGTGGTCCAAAGTCTGGAGTCGAATTTCTTCAGCAGGGATTCATATTTCCAGTACAGCCCTTCTCCTTCGCCGCTTGTGGAGGACTCGCTCTTTTTGACCCTCTTCTCACCCGCCACACAACCCACCTGCATATCGTTAAAATGCCTGACTATGTTCCTGATTGATTCACGGTTGAAAAAGGAGTTGGCGTCAGAGAATACTATTATCTCACCGCCGGCTTTTTCAACCGTTCTGTTAACCTGCGCGATCTTTCCTTTGCGCCTGATATCCTTGGTTATATATACCTGCATTTCATTGTCTATCTGCCCGGCGCCAAGATTTGATTCAATTAATTCTTTCGCGCCCGGGGTCAGCTGAGCTGAATCGAACCGGGTTTTCTCAAGCTGTTCTTCCAGCTTCGAGAGGACCTCCCCGGAGCGGAGATCTGATTCCTGATCGAAATTAAAAAACTTAATATATACTTCTTCATCGGTCGATGATATCTTCTGCTGCGATGGTTCCGCCAGAAATTCATCGTAATAGGCGTCAAGCGTGGGATCGGTCTCCTGAGAAGGATCATACGCGATCGCGAAAAACACTTCGAGTTTATCCTTGGGATAGTCAAGGTTTACGGTGTTTTCGATTTTCTGCCGGATAAGTTCCCTGCTTTCGCCTGATGCGGATATTATGAGCGTCACTTTGGGGCAGTATTCGGAAGCATCCGGGAAAATATTCTTGCTTTCCACTTTGTTTCGCGGTTTCGGAAAAAGTTTAGCGAGCAGCGGTAACCGGACAATAAGAATAAGCAGAATGCCGTATCCGGCATAAGAATAAAATATTATGAATATCAAAGCAATTAAGACTGCTTCGTAAATCATAGTCCGTTTTCCATCGTAATTGATAAAAGCGTTATATCGTCCGAGAAGTCATTGTTTGTATATTCAACAAAATCTTTTTTGATATTACCCAGCAGATCGTCCCGGGAAGAGTATTTTTTAAATTCATCAATAAACCTTGCCAGCCCGAAAGCTTCACCTTTTGAGTTGGATGAATCGAGGATTCCGTCCGTAAACATTACAATCCTGTCACCCGGCTGCATAGGAATCTTAATATCATCGAATTTCCCGTCAGCACGGGCGCCTAAAAGAATTCCGCTCGATTCATACTGTGAATAATTCCCCGTTGCCGAATGATAATGAAAAACCGGCAGGTCCCCGGCCCCGGAATACACAAGTTCACGGCCTTCCGCCGGAAAAACAATTACTGAGATCGCAGAAAAGACCTGTGAAATTTTTGAATCATTGTAAATAGCAGAGTTGACATTTTGCAGCAGTTCGCTCGCGGACTGTTTGCCCCCGGAACTGCAAAGCACCCTGATAGTGCTTCTGATGTAACTTATGAATGAGAATGTGTAAAACCACGCGCCCCATTTTTTACCCATTATGTCCCCCATTACCAGAATCTTTCTTCCGTCCGGCAGTTCCATAAAATCGACAAAATCACCGCCGGGAATATCTTTATAAGGCTGATGCCAGTAATCAATATTGCAGCCCGAAACCAAATCCGGGATCTCGGGCCTGAATTCCAAACTCATTTCTGATGCAGCCACTTTTAATTCCACCAGCGTTGACCTTCTTTCTTCGGCAACAGAGGTTAAAATATTTTTAACCTTCGCTACGGTAAGTTTTATGCTGGTTTTTTTGGATATGAAGTCTTTGATATTAAGGTCGAACCCGGAAAGGGCAACGTTTTCTTCTTCGTTGGAAGTAAAAAACACAAAGGGGATATCTTTGAGGTAACTGTCTTCAAGCAGCATCTTCCTGAACGCGAAGCCGTCAACATCCGGCATATTATAATCAGAAATAATTAGATCGGGTTTGAATTCCGCGGCTTTTTTGATGGCTGCTCTTGCGTCATCAGAATAAACACAATTCAGCCCTTCCTGTTCCAGGTTTGCTTTCAGCAATTCGGCGAGGAATGGTTCGTCATCAACTAACAGCACCTTATTAACCTTGACGCGGGGATCTTCACTTGATGAATTCTGTCCGTATGAATTACGTATTTCAATCCGCTTCAACGAACTTTCTACAATCGCCTGAAATTCGCGGACAGAAAAGGGTTTGGAAATAAAATTGTCGGCCCCTAATGAATAGGCTTTTATTTTATCATCGTCTGAAGAGTGTGATGTTATGAAAATAAACGGCAGCAACTTAAACCGGGGCTTCTTGCGGAGCATTTCCAAAAACTCATAGCCGCTCATTCCGTGCATATCGACATCGCATAGGATGAGATCAATTTCATTATCGATCAGAATCGACATCGCCTCGGTTGCATCGCCGGCCTGCAACTGGGAAAGGCCCATTCGTTTCATATTAAGACTTATAAAGTTTCTTATATCCGGATCGTCATCAACGATCAGTATTTTTTTCATCTTGTAAACGGTTCTATTTTGAAAATCCCTGTTTCGGAATTCATAAAAATTTTTTTATGGTTGACGGAGGACCCGGCGTTTCCTGGCCCGGGTATATCTCGCACATTTTGTTTTTCTGTTATCAGATAAACCGGCTTCTGACACCGTATCCCGGATTCCTATTATGGAGTCAGATACCCAATAGACTGACAGGGAAGCAGATGTTTTCATCCAAAAGATCAGCAAAATCTGAGAATTAATTAATATATATTATTCTAATAAAAATACACTGAATTACGACAAATTTCAATTTATTTTTGGGTTTTAATGACATTATCTACACGAAACCGTATAAAAAAATCCATTTTAACCCGCGTAGCCCGTTTGTTCCCGTCGGCTGCATCTTTTGAAGGAATTTTTCCAAAATCGATGCCGGATCCGGAACTCCGGCAAAACAGCCCATTCTGAATCCTTTTTCCGGATGTCTGCATCTCACGACTGTGAATAACCTTAGTGTTATTGTTATAAAAGTCGAAATTTGAATAATTAAAAAGGCAAAATAAATGTCAGAGGCACTTACAAAAGATACTTTTATCGAAAAGGTATTTGATTACGAGAAAAACAGTGAATGGAAATTCAGCGGGACGCTTCCTGCGGTTGTCGATTTCTGGGCGCCCTGGTGCGGGCCGTGCAAAATGGTCGGGCCGATAATCGACGAATTGTCAGATGAAATGAAGGGCCAGGTAAACTTTTATAAGGTGAATACAGATATTGAGCAGGAACTCGCCGGTGTTTTCGGAATCCGTTCAATCCCGTCGCTTCTTTTTATACCGAAAGAGGGACAGCCAATGATGGCTGCGGGAGCGCTTCCGAAAAATGAACTGAAAAAGATCATCAGCGAAAATCTGCTTACTGCACCGAATGCATAGGCCTGACATATTGACATCACTTAATAAAACGCCGAAGGGATTACTAAAATGAATTCAGAACAAATAACTCTTTATGTAATCCTCGGAATTTTTGTGCTGATTTATCTCCGCAAGGTGCTGGTCACGCGGTCGCTGAATAATTACTCGGCGGCCGAAGCTAAGCAGAGGGTGAAATCAGGAAGCATAATGCTTGATGTACGGACCGCGGCGGAGAGAAAAGCTGTGTCGATCCCGTCATCAGTTCATATTCCGGTCCACGAAATATCTTCACGCATAAAAGAACTGGAAAAGTTCCGCGGCAAAGAGATAATCTGCTACTGCGCCAGCGGAAGCAGAAGCGTAAGCGCGGCGTTGAAATTAAAGAAAGCCGGATTCACCGCCGGCAACTTAAAGGGCGGTATAAGTTCCTGGAATTTTTCAAAATAAGAAATGCTGTTTTGTAGGTCGAAATTAATTTCGACCTACAAAACCGTCCCCGATTAGGATACGCAGTGCGAAGGAACGCAATTACTATCTACAAAGATTTATATTTTACGAGTGGGGATTTTATTAACCTGTTCACCCTTAAACATCCGGGTGAATGCAGACAATAGCGGACACCGCGTGAAAAAATTTGTCGCCCCGGTAAATAACAAGATCACCCCAACAGATCCAAAAGCCGGGTTATCAAGCCCGGTTATCACAAACACCAGCAACAGCGCGGCTCCCGCCCCTATGAATATCTTCTGAAATAATTTTTTTATGATCATCTGTAATCCTTATTTAAAATTAAACGAGGACGCCTTAGGGACATCATACATATTTCCAAAGGCATCCTCAAAATATTTTGCTTCGTGGGTTGACTTTATCAGAAGCCCGGCATATCGTAAAGCCCGCCGGCGTTGGTCACGTCTTTATAACCGGACATCTTTAATACTCTCGCCGCGTAGGCGCTCCTTGCGCCGGAAGCACAGTACACAATCACCGGTTTTTCCATATCGCCGAATTCTTTTAGTCTCATCTGCACTTCCTCAACCGGAATATTTATTGCGTTCGGGTAAGCTTCATCCGTAAATTCTTCGGGTGTGCGGACGTCTACAATCAACGCGCCCGCTTTTATTTTATCGGCCAATCCTGCCATATCTGTTATCCTTTTATCTTTTTGTTTTTTTTAATTACTAAAATTCCAGCCGTCAAACCATCTTGCCGCGGAATATCCGCCCGCAATGTTGAATACTTCGCTAAACCCTTCGGCCTTTAATATCTGCAGGCTTGTATGCCCGAGGAAGCCGTCCTTACTCAGGAGGTAAATTGTTTTATCCTTCGGAATTTCCTCCAGGCGGTCGCGCAGTTCATCCGCGGGAATGTGAAGAACATCTTCCAGCGGCGCTTTACCCTGCTCTCCGACTGTCCGCACATCAAGGATAATGCTGTCTTCTCTCTTTTGCGCGGCAAGAACTTCGGCCGGGGTTTTTAACGGGCTGTATCCGCTGATATGATTCATCCCTATAAACGAAGCCATATTCACGGGATCATTCGCGCTGTTATAAGGCGGCGCGTACGCTAAGTCTAATTCTGATAAATCTTCCAGCGTCATCTTTCCGTGTAGAGCGGTTGCAAGCACATCAATTCTTTTTTCGACACCGGATTCGCCAAAAGCCTGCCCGCCGAGCAGCCTTCCTGTTTTATTATCATACACGATCTTAAGTGATAAAGGTTTTCCGCCGGGGTAATACGTTACGTGATTGTCCTTGAATACATATGAAACACCTGTACCGAAGCCCGCTTCACGCGCTGCTTTTTCCGACAAGCCCGTGGATGCGGCAGTGTATCCGAATATCTTTACGACTGATGTTCCCAGCGCGCCGTTATATTTCATCTTTCCGCCGAGCGCGTTCGTACCCGCGATCCTTCCCTGCCGGTTGGCGGGACCCGCGAGCGGTATGCGCACTTTTCTTCCGTGGATCTTATTAACTATTTCAACCATATCTCCCGCGGCAAAAATATCGGGATCGTTTGTTCTCATTGTCTCATCAACAATAAGCCCGCCGCTTGGCCCGATCTCAAGTCCGGCTGATTTTGCGAGAGTAAGTTCGGGGCGCACGCCAATAGAAAGCAGAACCATATCGGCTTCGACAGTAGTTCCGTCGCTTAACGCTACATTCTTTTCCGAAACGGATGATAATCCCGCGTTGGTTTTTACGATAATTCCTTTTTCTTCCAGTCCGGATTTAATCATCGCTCCGAATTCAGGGTCCATCAGTATCATTACCTGAGGCGCCTGCTCAACAACAGTAACTTCAATTCCCCTTGCGTGTAATGCTTCGGCCATCTCCAGTCCGATGAATCCGCCGCCAACCACAACTGCCTTCGCGGGTTTTTTCTCTTCGATGAATTTATGAATGCGGTCCATATCGGGTATCGTCCACAGTTTGAAAACGTGACCGGATGCTATACCCGGAAGAGGCGGCACAATCGGCGAACCACCCTGTGCGAGGATGAGTTTATCATAAGGTAAAAGTTCTTCACCGGATTTTGTTTTAACAACCACGGTTTTTTTATCGCGCTGTATTTCAACTGCTTCCGAATTTGTCTTAACGTTAACGCGGTACCGGCTAAAAAATCCTTCGGGGGTCTGCAGAAGTAAATTTGATCTGCGTTTGATATCGCCGCTTATAAAGTAAGGGAGACCGCAATTTGCAAAGCTGACGTACGGGCCTTTTTCAAGGACGGTTATCTCGGCTTTTTCGTCTAATCTTCTCATCCTGGCGGCTGCTGTCGCACCGCCTGCGACACCGCCTATAATTAAAATCTTTTTTGTGTTGTTGTTCATATTTTATCTGCTCCGGCACTTATGCCGATTGGTAATTATTTTATTACTTATCAAAATTCTTTTCAATTAAATATGATGCGGCAGACGGGATTTGGTTTCATAAAAAAACATCTTATTGAGTCATTATAACCACAAAGGCAATAGTGAATCTCCCATAAACCTCCGTGAACTCTGTGTTATCTCTGCTTTCTCTGTGGTTAATTCTTCCTCCGTTATCCCAAATCCGTTTTACCACAGAGGGCGCGGAGTTTTTCACAGAGGTAACGGCGAGGACGTTATAAACCTCTGTGAACTCTGTGTTATCTCTGCTTTCTCTGTGGTTATTTATTCCTCCGTTATCCCAAATCCGTTTCACCACAGAGGGCACGGAGTTTTTCACAGAGGTAACGGAGAGGACATTATAAACCTCTGTGAACTCTGTGTTATCTCTGCTTTCTCTGTGGTTAACTATTCCTCCGTTACCCCGATTCCGTTTCACCACTGAGGACACGGAGTTTTTCACAGAGAAAACGGTGAGGACATTATAAACCTCTGTGAACTCTGTGTTATCTCTGCTTTCTCTGTGGTTATTTATTCCTCCGTTATCCCGGATCCGTTTTACCACAGAGGGCACGGAGTTTTTCACAGAGGCAACGGAGAGGACGTTATAAACCTCTGTGAACTCTGTGTTATCTCTGCTTTCTCTGTGGTTAATTCTTCCTCCGTTATCCCGGATCCGTTTTACCACAGGGGGCACGGAGTTTTACACACAGAAAACGGAGAGAACGGATTGCATATAATTTGTTCGGGTAAGAAGTATTAAGAAAAACGGCGGGCCGGATCTGCGCGATCCGGCCCGGGGAATTTATTATTCTACATCGTCGTCAATGTTCAGGCTTGTTGCTTGTACAACTTCGCCGTCGGGTTTAATGTGGAACGGATTTTCCATATCCTTGGTCTCCGTTTCGGTAATGAAAATTGTAAGCGTGGTTTTAACCAGTGCCGCTTTTATTTTTTCTGCATTCGTCTTCGTCGGATCGAAGTAAACATAAGCCTGCGGACCTCCTGAATACCTTGTTGACAGCCTCACAATACCTTCATCGGCGGACAGGTGGCTTGCAAGCGAACCGAGATATCTTCTTAATGCCGGAACTCCCGCTTCGGGCATTTTGAACACAAGCACCGACAACTGTTCCTGAGAAAATGTTTTATAATCGTTAAACAATCTGTCATATAACCTGAATATCCTTTGCCTGTAATCGGGTAAGGATATTTTACCAAGCACTTGCCCGTCATTTTCCGCTTCGAAATCGATCTCTATTTTTTCATCGCCTTTCGGTTTATGGGCGATGATTTCATCTTTTTCGATCTGCTTCTTAATATTCGCGGGGGATATTTTTGAAGGATCATAAAATACATTCGTCACCACCGGTTCACCGTAATGAGTTTCAAATCCGAGTATCCCTTTTGTTTCCTTAAAAGAGTACCAAAGATTATTAAAATCAATAAGATCAAACATTCCGAATATGCCGATCTTCAGCACCTGTACAGAATCAATCTCGCCGTTTTTAATTTTATTCACTTCCATTTTGATCGGCGTGAACAACGATTTCTTTACTTTATTCTCCGGGATAACCGCAGGGTCATAATAGATCTTCACAGTATGGCTCTTCGCGTAAGTATCAAGCCCGTAGATGCCTTCGATATTTTCGATGGTTCCCTTCAGCGCCATAGAACTGCCGTAACACTTTATGTTCTTCAGGCCCGACTGTTTATAAACCGACAAAGCGCCCGCGGGTTTTCCCCATTTTTCCGAAATTGTGGTTAATTCATAGAAACTTGCCAAACCAAGCGAAATAGCTATCAGAACAACAACAGATATTGGGGCAAGATATTTCAGGTTCTTTTTGTTGCTGACTGAAAGAACGTTTTTGTGCGGACAGTTATAAACGCAGTCTGTGCAGAGATGGCAGTCAATATGAGTGACCGTCGGCGTCGCGGAAACTTTAATGCCCATCGGACATTTGTCGGTACAAAAATCGCAGTCAGTGCAGGTTTCTTTATTGGTGCTGATCTTCGGGAACGGCATCAGGTAAGATTTCATAAAGCCGACTTCGTTTATCATTCCGACAAGCACAAGCCCGCCAAGGAGCCAGATAAGGCTAAGCTGCGCGCCAAAATAATTCGCGGTGAAATAGACAACAACAACCGCGCCGGCAGCCGGAACATTAAGGAACACGTTGCTTATCGCGCCGAGCGGGCAAAGATACTTGCACCAGAACAACCTGAAGAAAAGCGCGCCTAATACCGTAACCGCAAGGGCCGCGATGGCGAAATAGAGATTGATGTCCGTATTGTTAAAAAGATTTACCACCGCGAAGTAAGGATCATATTCTTTACAAAAAAGTTCGCTTGTGGTCATTGTTATATATATAGTAATAAAGAGGAGTACATACTTGAGAATTCTGAGAGGGCGGTCAAGTATAGCGGAGACTTCCCTTCTGATTTTCAGTTTGTCGCCAAGCCTGCCTATCCACTCCGATACTGTGCCAATAGGGCACACATAACTGCAGAATAATTTTCCGATAAACCCGGCGCCAAGCAGAAGCACAAGTCCCAGCATTAGCTGAGTCTCGCTCATATTACACGCCATCGTGTCTTGATTTAGTTTGCTGAAGAATGAAGATATACCGCCGAACGGGCAGTATTTTTCAAAGTCGCTTAAATACGCCTTATCGAATATGGGCCTCGCAGCCACATAGATGATCAGCGCGAGAAAGATAAACTGGAAAGTTATTCTGATTTTGTTTTTCATTGTGGTATGGGTTGATTTAATTTATGTTATAAGAATGCAGGGATTGTCTCAGGGAATGGTATATCTATACTGTCTGATATCCGTGGGACATCAAACAAGGGTTTTTTACTCTGCTCAAACTGCACGCGCCCGCCTTCTCTCTCTCATAAGAGGTGGGTAGAAGCGCTTAGGATAGAAGTGCTGCACTAAATAAGATCTCTAAAAAAAGAAAAAAACTTGGTTATAACTTAATGTTTGACACCCTAATTACAAAGAAAGTTTAAACATTCCGGCTTGCCCGGATGAATACCCGCAGCTAAATAAGCGATTTTGTGATAAAAACCGCCTTTTGAAGCCTCTCAACCTCCTCCGGACCGGACTTTTTCCAGGCCTTTCACTTAAAAGCTTTTTATCGCTGACTAAAAATGCGAACGGATCTGCGTAACCTAAAACTTTCTCAGCGCACCTATCATACCCTCTCTAAAAACAGCCATATAATGCATCAGTCATCCGCCGTTATTTAAATATTTATGTCACCGGATTTTTACCATTACATAATTCCGTGATTCGATTTATTTTTAACATCAAAAGCAGGACTGCCGGTACCATTAAATGAAATATGTAAAAGTTGGTTTTCTATAAACCCTCCCAACATCCCGCTTCGACGTTGTACAGTGCGTCGCCTTTAATAACATGGGAAGGAGTTCTATAATTATTTCGTTTTGCGCAGAATACTATTTCTAATTAAATAATGCTATTTTAACAAATTTGTATGTAGAAGGTGAATACAGAAATGAGCAGCAAAAACATTCTCAATATCAAACCGTTGGATTTTATGTGGCCGGTGAGCGACCCTTTCCTCTTCTGTGTTCATCACAGGGACCTGTATCCTGCCGGCAATGAACAGCTTGGCCCGGCGGCACCGCTGACCGGCAGAAATATCGGCAACGACTTTACATTAAAAGACGGATGGCGTATGTATCACGGCGAAACAATTCCGGGGTTTCCCGCGCATCCCCACCGCGGATTTGAAACCGTCACCTGCACGATGCAGGGTTTTGTTGACCACTCCGATTCACACGGCCAGGCGGGAAGATACGGCAACGGCGATGTGCAGTGGATGACCGCGGGGAAAGGGCTGCAGCACTGCGAGATGTTCCCGCTGTTAAACCGTGACAAAGAAAACCCGTGTGAATTATTCCAGATATGGCTTAACCTTCCGAGGGCAAATAAATTTGTCGAGCCGCACTTCAAAATGCTGTGGAACGAGGATATTCCCGTTGTAAATACAAAAGACGCACACGGCAATTCACTTGAAGTCCGTGTTATTGCCGGCAGTTTTAATAACGTAATTGCCCCCGCTCCTGCTCCCGACTCGTGGGCCGCTGATCCAAAGAATGAGGTCATCATATGGACAATTAAAATGAGCGCCGGTTGTGCGTGGACCGTCCCCCCTGCAGGCGCGGGAATAAACAGAAGCGTTTATTTTTACAAAGGCGGCAAAGTAAAGATTGACGGCAGTAATATATCTAAACCCTGCTGCATTGACGTTAAAGCAGATAGTGAATTGCTTGTCGAAAACGGAGACACGGAAAGTTATTTCCTTATGCTTCAGGGAAAACCGATAAACGAACCCGTTGTTCAGTACGGGCCTTTCGTGATGAACAGCGAAAGCGAGATCAGGCAGGCGTTTGTTGATTTCCAGAACACTCAGTTCGGCGGCTGGCCCTGGAACCGCCACGATGTTGTTTATCCCGCAGGCAAAGGGCGCTTTGCCAAGCACCTGGACGGCAGAGAGGAAAACAAATAAGTTTCAGCGGCAAGGCCCTGTATAAAACTTTTGCGCTGCCGGAGGGATTTTTTTCACCGGGCACCCGGCAGTTAAAACCGCCTGCTCACTGATACTCGGAAATTGAATCGAGGACCTTTAAACTAAAAACATTTATCAGCGTAAGCGCCATAAGGCTTAGATCGGTAACCACGCCTTTCGTTTTTTCGTATTGCAGGTCGAAGGAGTAAATTTCTTCCGCCGAAAAACCGCCGCTTCTTTTTATCTGCCATAGCCCCGAAATCCCCGGTTTGCTTTTCAGCCCGCTCCGAAATTCATATAACCGGACTTCTGAATTTTTTAAGGTTTCAATATCTTCGTAAATCAGGGGGCGCGGCCCTATAATGCTCATATCGCCAATCAGTACGTTTAACAACTGTGGCAGTTCATCCAGCCCGCTTCTTCTCATCAGTTTGCCGAAAGGGAGATAGCCGCCGCGCCTGATTTTTTTGGACACGGTATTATTTCCGCCCTGACAAACCACTGTATTGGGCCAAAGCGTTCTTAGTTTTATTATCTTTACTCGTCCGTTTAACTCGCCGACCCATCTCCGCTGAACAATAAACGGGTTCGCGTTAGCAACCGCCGCCGCGATAAAACTGTAGAAAATTAATAATGGCGAAAACAGAACCAGTCCGGATAAAGCCGCCAAAAAATCTGTTAAGTATTTAATTGTAGAGTATATTTTCATTTACAAGAAATTATAGATTAAAAAGCAGTATTCTGAAAATCACAACAGAATATTTGCCGGGTTTAAAAGTCAAAATTCAGTGTCCCGCCAGCCACTGCCTATTAATAATATATGATGCCTTAAGTTGTTAATTTCTTACGCACCGCACGCTGAATCCGTAATCCTTATAACTTGCGCTCGGGTAAATGTCGCCGTCATAATAGAAAAGGATTATGCAGTTGGCGATCGGCCCGCTGAATTCCGTCGAACTCCAGAAATACGTATAGTAATTTTTATAATAGTACAACTCATTGATGTCGCGGTAGCCGGAGAGCAGCGCGGAGAAGCCGGTTGAATCATTACCCGCGCCGCTTCCCGATCCCTGCCCGGCGGCCTTCAGTGAATTGCTGTTTACCTGGGAATAAAGTTCCTGCATTTCGGCCATTGCCGGAATGTGCCAGCCGTCAGGGCATATCCCCTGCGGGCCCGTGCCGTATTTCATCGCTTCATTCCACTGATATAGCCCGCCGTAAGTATCGCATCCGGATTCATTGTCTTCATAACAATATTTCTCAACGGCTGCGTTGTCTGTCTGGCTTTGGTTTCCGTTTATCCTCGCCCCGGCGTTAAGGTTCTCCTTAAGCCAGCACATATTGCCGATCTTAACAGTATGGTAAGTCTTTCCTTCATAAACAACCGTGCCTTCACCGCACGGGAACGCAGTACGAATAGTGATGTTGCCGTCAGAAAATTTCTCTGCCGCCACCGTCACGCCGGCAATCGCGGTATCATACCCGCTCTTACAGGCCGTCACCGTGTATTTCCCCGGCGCGATATCAGCGAGAGAATAAACGCCCTCCGCGTCTGTTGTGGTTACAACCGTCGCGGGTGAAGTAAAGACGCTTGCGCCCGGCATACCTGTGCCGTCAGAACTCGTAATTTTTCCCCTGATGCCGGCAGCAGCCGGATCAGCCGGGCCCTGCGCGTTATCGGAACAGCCCGCGAAAAGTAACGCGGCGAAAAGGAATAATATCTGTTTTTTCATTTCTGTCTTTCTTGTTTTATTCTTCCGGCCGGTTTTATTATACTGAGAGCCGGGTCCTTTCAAACGGACGGGCAAAATAGCGCGCCGGAATTAATCACATATATTCTGTTTTGTACCGGGGCAGGCCATAAAGTTATTCCTATAGCGATGATTGATATGATTTCAGCAGGTTTTTATCAGATCTCCGGAGCGATGACAGCAAAAAATTTTTCCGGCAACCGGATAAAATTTAATACTCATTCCTTAACAAATCCGGAATAATTAGTTACTATTTCGGAAATATCCGCCCCTCAGTCCCGGGCGGGTTCCTGCAGTTTGGAAAATTTATGTTTTTTGAATGCAGAGGGGGTTAAACCGGTATATTCCCGGAAATGCCGGAGAAACGTGTGCTGGTTGTTAAAACCGGATTTATTGGCAATCTGTTCAATGGATAGCCTGCTGTTTTCCGGGTCATTCAGCATTTTCCTGGAGCGGTTAATCCGGTATGAGTTAATATAGCTGCTGAAGTTCGAACCGGTTCCGGCGGAAATCGCTTTCGAGATATACTTTTCGTTTGTGTTCAGACGCCAGGCAAGATCGTTTACGCTGAGATCGGGATTGAGGTATAACTCCTCTTTTTTAACCAAACTGTTCAGCTCCCAGAACAATGCGGCGAATGAGTCCTCTGTTTCGGGGGTGCCGTCTCCTTCCGCGGTATTAACCATAAACGTCATCGAATCGAGCAGTTTCGAGAGTTCCATATTTTTCTGAAAGAGCGCTCTTCGCTTACCCCTGAGCCTTAGATTAAGCAGTATAAGCGATATTAAAGCGGCAAAGAATAGCGCTGCCAGAAGGGACCACAGACGCGCCACCTGATCTTTGTTGTGGAGCTCATCAGCGAGCGCCTTTATTTTTGAAACGCTTCTTTCATTCTCATAAAGTGTGCTGAACTCAGCATATCGTGCCTCCGACTCACTGTTAAAAATTTTATACCCGATGTTACGAAGGCTGTCAAGTGCAGCCTGATGTTTGATTACCTGGCCCGAAGCGGCATAAAGCGCGCACTTAAGCTCGTAAACATTTCTTAAATTAAACATCTCCCCGAGAAGCCTGCTCTTTCTTTCTGCTTCAAGCAAATAAAATTCCGCACCGGTGTAGTTCTTTGATTTCAGGTAATATTCTCCCAGCCCGACGCTCAACAGGGCGCCGTCATAGCTGTCTTCCTTACCTGCATTCAGCCGCTCAGCCATCTTCAGTTCGGCAAATGCTCTGCTCAGGCTTCCGGCCGCCATAAGGGACTGGGCTTTATTGATTTTCATATCAATAAGGCCTTCAGTGTTGTCCGTTTCTCCGTACAATTTTTCGGCAAGGATAAAATAGTTCAGGGCATTTTCCGGTTTCCCGCTCTGAAAAGAATTAATACCGAGATTCTGGTAAATCAGCGCAATGTTATATTTATCATTATGCGCCGCGAAATATGAAAGCGCAGCGTTCAGGCGCGATTGTGCCCTGTCAAATTCTCTTTTCTTTGTGTGAAGAAATCCGAGGTTTATATAAGTCTGATAGATTCCGAGTGAATCTTTTAACTTTTCTGATATCCGCAGAGATTTCAGATATTCTTCCATTGCTTCGGGATATCTGTCGGTTGTTTCGTAATTAATGCCGAGATTGTTCCTGCAGGAGGAAGCAAAAAGGTCATTGGCCCTTGCGTAATCGGTATTTAACGCCCTCTGATAAAAATCAGATGACAGGTAGAAGTGCGATTGATAATAGTTAATCAAGCCCAGCACATAATTGGCCTGCGCGTTTAGCGAATCAACCCCGCTCATAAGCGCCCCCTTCAGGGCAAGCCGGGCGTATCTGTCCGCCGCTTCGGGATCATCCTGCGCAAGTTTTTTCGCCGTCCTTATGTTTTCTATCGTACCCGTATTTTGCTCGTCCGGCTGTGCGCCTGACCACGATAAGAAACCGCCGCTTAATATTAAACTAAAAACCGAAAATGTGAGCGATCTGAAAATTTTCATCTATTTAACGTCTCCGCAGATAATATGTTTCTGACTGCGATTATGTGTGTTATCCTGGAATATACAATGATACGTGAAAGAATGTATTTGCGGTATCTGCAGGCGATCCGGACTCATCGGTAAAACCTTTCTGTCGGGCGATAAAAGCGCCTGATAAATTACATAAACACGGGATTATTTACGGGCCGGCAGAGATAATAATTCCAATAATGAGATACTAAAAATAAAAAAATATTATTTTTTTTCAAACGTCGTGAAAGCTCCGCGGTGTAACTGCAATTAAGAAATTGCGGGTGCATCTGAAATTTTGGCGGCACTTTTGGGGTTGAATCGGAAATATCCGCACCCCTATCCACATAGCGGAAATCAATGAATAATATAAATATTCAGCCAGGCGGTTTCAACCGTTTGCGGTGAACAGGAAAGACCTGGAAGAACATCCTTTTGCCGCCGGATTTTCAATTGAACCATTTTGCGCCGGGGGCTGCGAAGGTTGGCGCTGAGTTTCTCTATGTAATAAATGATCTGCTATTCACGGGTCGAAATGAATTTCGACCTACAACTTTATTGTATATCCTTTGCGGTTCTTCGTGCCTTCTTTGCGTATCTTTGCGCCACTGCCCTTTAGAAGTTCCGCAGAGGACCGCAAAGGCGGACGCTGAGTTTCACAAAGCTATTAATAACCGGCTATTTACTGGTCGAAATGAATTTCGACCTACAACTTTGTTGTATATCCTTTGCGGTTCTTCGTACCTTCTTTGCGTATCTTTGCGACACTGCCCTTTAGAAGTTCCGCAGAGGACCGCAAAGGTGGACGCTGAGTTTCGCAAAGTTTTTAATGGGCAGCTATTCACGGGTCGAAATAAATTTCGACCTACAACTTTATTGTATATCCTTTGCGGTTCTTTGTGCCTTCTTTGCGTATCTTTGCGCCACTGCCTTTTAGAAGTTCCGCAGAGGGCCGCAAAGGCGGACGCTGAGTTTCGAAAAGCTATTAATAACCAGCTATTTACTGGTCGAAATGAATTTCGACCTACAACTATATTGTATATCCTCTGCGGTTCTTTGTGCCTTCTTTGCGTATCTTTGCGCCACTGCCTTTTAGAAGTTCCGCAGAGG
>CAIMOS010000105.1 GCA_903843135.1 uncultured Ignavibacteriales bacterium
AGGCGTTGTGGGTGTCGGTATGGATAGTTCAAAAGAGTCCAAAATGACCCCGGAAGAATGCAAATTCAATTATCACAGCAGTATCTTCAAAACTGAATTAAAAGGGAAGTTCTTCATTTACAGGGTACTCCTCAGGTTGAGCCGGAAGCCTGATCTCAAAACAAATTACAGGGAAATCAAGCAAGGACTGATGTACGCGGGTGAACAGGAAATTACCCCAATACTGATCAGGGAAATTCTATTAAAGTATCTGTCAAGGAGGGAGCCCGGCTACAAATTTCCAAACGCGGGGAGTTTTTTTAAGAACCCGGTTGTTGATTTGGAATCGGGGGATAAATTGAAAGAGCAATTTCCGGATATTGTGCTGAATAAAATTGATGAAGCCGGTATTAAGATTCCCGCGGGCTGGCTGATAAAAAAGGCCGGATGGATCGGGCAAAAAATCGGGAACGCCGCAGTTTATAAGCCGAATCCGGCAATTCTGATTAATTTGGGGAATGCAAAACCAATGGATTTCCTGGTTTTGATGAATGCAATAAAAAATGATGTGTTTGAAAAAATGGGTGTTACCCTCGAAGAGGAAATTGAAAAATTTTAACAACAGTTCCGGAATAAAAATATTTTAGTTAGTGAGAACTAATTTCACAGATATGTTGTTTACTAAATAAAAAACTGTAAGCTATGTCATCGTTATTAAATAAACCCGCACCCGATTTTACTCTGATGAGTGATAAAACAAAAAAGGTTACACTTAGTTCATTTAAGGGTGAACCTGTGGTGTTGTTATTTTTCCCTTTTGCGTATTCAGGTACCTGCACGGAGGAAATGTGTTCCGTCAGAGATAATCAGGCTAAGTACAATTCTCTTAACGCCAAAGTACTTGGAATAAGCGTCGATAGTCATTTTAGTCTGAAGGCGTGGGGCGAATCAATGAATCTAAATTTTGATTTGCTCAGTGATTTTAATAAGACAGTAAGCCGGGCTTACGGATGCCTTTATGATGTGTTCGTTCCGGGAGTGTTTGATTACGCAGGCGTTTCAAAGCGATCTGCGTTTGTTATTGATAAGGCCGGAATAATCAGGTATGAAGAAATTCTGGAGGACGCACGGCTGCAGCCTGATTATAATAAGATATCACAAGTTCTTGATTCGATCCGTTAAATCCGGGAAATGGTAATGCAAATTTTAAGTAATGTAGTTTAATAAATAATTAACGAGGAATATAAAGTGTTACAAATCGGAAAAAACGCGCCTGCTTTCTCTTTGCCAAATCAGGATGGTGAAAAAGTATCCCTGAGAGATCTCCGGGGATTTAAGATTGTTCTCTATTTCTATCCGAAAGATATGACTTCGGGATGCACGCAGGAGGCTTGTGATTTCAGGGATGAACTGACTCCTCTGAAAAAACTTAAAGCGATAGTAATCGGAGTGAGCGCGGACAGTCCGGCTTCCCATAAGAAATTCCGTGAGAAGTACGATTTGAATTTTGATTTATTAAGCGATGAGAGCAAAGAAATGCTTGAGACTTATGGGGTATGGAAAGAGAAGAGTATGTACGGAAAGAAGTATATGGGAATTGAGCGTACGACTGTGATCATAGATGAATTCGGGAAAGTCAGTCACATTTTTTCAAAAGTTAAAGTAACGGGCCACGTTCAGGAAATTAAGAAAGCATTACAGGCTAAGTGACGATGATATATATCACCCGTCGTGAAGTTTTTGCAGCTTCACACAGACTTTACAATCCCGATCTACCGGAGGAGCAGAATGAGGCAATTTACGACAAGTGCGCGAATAAAAACGGTCACGGCCATAATTATATACTTGAAGTTGTTGTTGCCGGCGAGATTGATCCCGTTACCGGTTATGTGCTTGATCTGAAAGACCTGAAACGGATTATTAAGGATAATGTGATTAAGAAAGTTGATCATAAACATCTTAATCACGATGTGGATTTCATGACAGGTATCATCCCAACCGCGGAAAATATTTGCGTCGCTATTTGGCATCAGATTGCGGATAAACTGCCGTCAGGCAGATTGTATTCGGTTAAACTTTACGAGACTGAAAATAATTATGTTGAATACAGAGGTTAGAAGAGATGGATCACGACAGAGTAAAAAAGATTGTACACGAACTGCTTTCGGAAATTGGTGAGGATGCGGACCGTGAAGGTCTGAAGAGTACTCCCAAAAGAGTTGCGAAAGCGTATGAATTCCTTACGGCAGGATACCACAAAGATATTGACCAGGTACTGAACAATGCCATATTTAATGAGAAATACGATGAGATGGTAATTGTAAACGACATCGATTTCTACAGTATGTGCGAGCACCATATGCTTCCGTTCTACGGCAAAGTTCACGTCGCTTACATTCCTGACGGCAAGATCGTCGGGCTGAGTAAAATACCCCGCATTGTAGACGTCTTCGCGCGGCGGTTACAGGTCCAGGAGAGGATGACTCAGCAGATTGCCGATACGATTGATAAATACCTGGCACCTAAAGGTGTAGCGGTTGTAAGCGAAGCTTTCCACATGTGCATGATGATGCGCGGCGTTGAAAAACAAAATTCATCCGCGATCTCCAGCGCGATGCACGGCGCGTTTAAGGATGACGCCAGGACCCGTTCCGAATTCCTGAATCTTCTCAAATTACGCAGGACAAAGTAGTGGAAAAAGGATTCGTTTGGATTAACGGCGCCAGTTCCGGAATCGGTGAAGCCACAGCGAGGTCATTCGCTGCTGAGAGAATACCGCTTCTGCTGACGGCGCGAAGGTCGGATAAGCTTCAGCAAATAAAGAGTGAACTTGAATCGTCATCCAGTCTGGAAATTCGCGCTCTGGATATCAGCGATATCAATTCCGTTAAACAATTTGATGTGAGTCAAATTACCGGCGGATATCCGGACTGCCTGATTAATAATGCCGGTATTACCACTTTCACACCCGCGGAAAATGATTCGATAGAATTGATCAGTGAAATTATTAACACCAATCTGACCGGTGCAATTGCGTGTATAAAACAGGTATTGCCGGGAATGATAGAGCGCCGGCAGGGGACAATAATAAATATTCTTTCTGCCGCTGCCAAAAAGATATTTACGAACAGCAGTATTTATGCCGCCTCAAAGGCCGGACTTGCTATGTATTCTAAAGTCCTGCGGGAAGAGGTCAGGAAGTATAATATCAGAGTGATCAATATTTATCCCGGGGCGACGGCAACACCCATCTGGCCGGAGAGTGTGCTGGCTAAACATTCTGAACGGATGATGGCTCCGTCCGACCTTGGCAGATATATTCTGGATTTGTATGAGCACAACGACAGTGTTATTACTGAAGAGATCGAGTTGCGGCCACTTAAAGGTGATTTATAAAAAAAGCCGGGTGATTCCGGCTTTTCTAATAATAACTGTTTTTTTACTTGCTGTAGACCAATCCGTTACCTATACCGCCACCAAATCCGCGACCATAACCCTGACC
>CAIMOS010000106.1 GCA_903843135.1 uncultured Ignavibacteriales bacterium
CAAAGTGTCTTTGATAATCCATAAAACTTTCAATAACTTTGGACAATAGAACGAAAATAGTCGAAAAAGTTCCGGATAATATTTCCGATTTGCCCGGAACAATACTAAAGAAACATCAGAAAAAATTTATGATCACAATAACAGAAGAAGGCATTCAGGAAAAACGCCGGATAGCACTCACAAGCGTTGGCGCCGCTGTGTTCCTGACAGGATTTAAACTCATTGTGGGTTTGCTGACAGGCAGTTTGGGTATCCTCTCAGAGGCGCTGCACTCCGGACTTGACCTTGTGGCAGCCGGAATAACATTCCTCGCCGTGAAATACGCGGACCGTCCCGCAGATAAGGACCATAATTTCGGCCACGGTAAGATTGAAAATTTTTCCGCGCTTATTGAAACCTTTCTTCTGGTTGTTACCTGCGGCTGGATTGTCTACGAAGCCATTAACAGGCTTGTATATAAAACTGTTGAACTGGAAGTGACTTTCTGGAGTTTTGCCGTTATGGGGATATCGATTATTATCGATTATTCGCGGTCACGTGCCCTGAAGCGGATAGCGGTAAAATATGACAGCCAGGCCCTGGAAGCTGACGCTCTCCATTTTTCCACAGATATTCTGAGTTCCATCGTTGTAATCTTCGGACTGATCTGCGTTTCGTTCGGATACGATTGGGCAGATCCCGTTGCAGCGTTAATCGTTGCCGCCATTGTTCTTTGGATAAGTTTCGAACTTGGCAAACGCGCTTTTGATATGCTTATCGACAGGGCCCCGGACGGCCTCGACAAACGGATAAGTGAAATAATGAAAAATATTCCGCAGGTGTTGAACTGGCACGACCTTCGCGCAAGAAAAGCCGGATCGCAGGTATTCATAGAAATGAATATACACGTCGATAAAAATATGACAATTGAAAAAGCGCATATGATAGCGCATTCAGTAGAAGATGCCATAACAGAACAGATCAAACACGCCAATGTGATCATTCACCCGGAACCGGATTAATTCAATTAACAATTAACAATTATCAATTATCAATTATCAGGAATTGTATCGGGGAAGAAATCGAGATATATGACCGGGCCGCGAGCAAAGATGACTTTGCATAGGCAGGCATTCTGCAGAAGACTGCTTCAGAAACTGCGGCATTAATAAAACTGCAATGGAAGATGCAGCCGCGACAGACTGACACTGAACTGCGTCTTGCCGGTCCTGATATTTTTCTCCTATAGATTATTAAATTATAAGACGCAATCTACTTCCGGGTCTTTCCGCGGGAGAGTGAAGCGAAAATACCGAAGAAACATATCGCGCTGAACAGGCCGAAAGTCCATTTAATTCCTGACATCAGCGCTGTGTGGTCCGCATCCTGCATTTTACTGTTGCCGATGAAGAGTGAGAAAATCATCAGCGCCAGGCCCATACTTAACATTTGTCCTGTTACCCTCATCGTAGAAAGTGATGATGAAGCGATTCCGTAAAATTTCTTTTCTACTGAACTCATCACAGCGTTTGTATTTGGAGATGAGAAGAGCGCGAATCCCAATCCCAGGAAAATCAGGCTGATCACCAGGACTGTTTCGGAAGTTTCAGGAGTTAAGAAAGAGAAGATAATTAATCCTATGGTTGCCATAATCATTCCGACTGAAGCAACAATCTGAGGTTCGCGTTTATCAGATAGCTTTCCTGACAGCGGAGAAAAAACTGCCATTACAACCGGCTGGGCGACAAGGATCATTCCCGCGCCGCGCGGCGTCATACCCTTTATGTACTGCAGATAGAAACTCAGGAGAAATCCGGCGGCGAAAGTCGCGCTGTAGTTAATAAGCGCGGCCAGGTTAGAAAACGCGAATACACGGTTTGTCCTGAAAAGCGAAACATTCAGAACCGGATCGGTAACATTCATCTCATACTTTATGAACCAGATAAATCCTGCTAATCCAAGCGCGACGAGAAAAAGCCCGTTTGTTTGCGGCAGAATGGAGAAACCGTACATAAAAGTTATCAGGACTATTGCATAAAGCAACGAACCTTTCAGATCGAAACTTTCTCCTTTGGCGTCAGCCCATTCCATTTTTAATATCCTGTGCGCGGTAATCATAATTATTACACCGAGAAAAGCATTGATTGAAAAGAGATGCCGCCATCCGAGGTATTGCGTTATAAACCCTCCGAGAACGGGTCCGAGCGACAACCCCGAATAAACAGAGGCCACATTTATTCCCAGAACTTTTCCTCTCGATTCAGGGGGAAAAGATGAAACGAGGATAGCGGTGGATGTGCTGAAAATGAAAGATCCGCCGATACCCTGAATCACTCTGAAAATAATCAGGACCTCTCCTGACCAGGCAACAGCGCAGAGGAGTGAACCGGCTGAGAAAATTAAAATTCCCATTTTAAAGAGTTTAACTCTTCCGTAAATGTCCGTGAGTCTTCCCGCGGGGAGAAGCAGTGCCGCGGTTGTTAAGATAAAAGATGTGGCGATCCATCCAAGCACCAGCGCGCTTAATCCGAATTCTTTGCCGATGGTCGGAAGCGCGATATTTATTGATGATCCGATAAACGGTGTAAGGAAAGAGGTAAGGGTGGTTATTATCAGTACCTGGCGTTGTGTGGATTTTTCAGTCATAGGATATTTTATTTATAAATATTTGAAATCGCATTAGCGTAAATCTTGTTTATGCTGCTTTTATCTTCTCTCCTGATAATCGAAAGGATCAACGGGAGAAGAAATTTATTGTAATCCGTTTTAAGTTTCAGAATCTCGCCTAAAGCAAATGCAGCGCTCCATCGCACGACAGTCCCTTCGTGTTCCGAATTCTCGAGCAGGTTCCTGATTGCATCATCCAGATCATTTTTATATAAGTGTGCAGTGTTCCCGATGACCCTCGCGCTTTCCCATTTTATCCTCGGCGCTTTTGCCCGCAGATTTTCCGCTACAAAATGAAAGGCCTTCTTATCCAGAACAGCTGCATTCACCTTCGTGGCAAACTCCAGCGCTTCGATACAGGTGGCTTTCACCGGATCTTTCGCGGTTGACGCGAATTCCGTGAGTTCATCTGTCCGCAGGCTGCCGTCAAGCAGGCGCTTGCTTAAAAGTTCTGTTTTAGCTTTGGGCTTAATAGCCTTATTGAGAATAATATCCGATATATCCATAATAATCCTGAAAGCAGTTATTAATAAACACTGGAAAATTAAGTATTAATCCGGACACTATTTGCTGGCTTTTCCGCTGCCGCCAAAGAGAATGCCCGCGCCAAGTACAAAACCGAAGTCATACCACCCGCCGTTATTGTTAACGGCGTACATTGCAATGTTATCGGAAAAGAGGCTGAATATGAAACTGAGAGGCGCTATAATTCCGTGCCACAATCCTCCGAAAAATCCGTAAGGTTCACCGGTTACGCAATCCTTAATATCAGGTGACGGGGCGCAGCCCTGCAGAAGCGCCGCGGAGAAAGCAAGGAACAATAAAAACAATATTTTTCTGCTTAATAACGACATAATGTTAATCCTTTAAATTAAAATAATTTATAACCGAAAGTAAAAAACCATTTAGCCGGATAAATTTCAACTCCGGCGGCACGCTGAAGTTTGGTCAGACTTCGCTGCCACATATACTCTGCCTGTATGCCCATCACCTCAAATCCGAGCCCGAAGTTTAATCCAAATTCTTCTTTATTGTATTTGCTGTCAAAATCAATCGCTGCGCCTCCGTTCTTGCCGCCGAAACTGTACTGATAATAACCGCCGGCAATAGAGAAAACTTTAACCAGGCCGCCGATCTCATTAACAACATTATAATGAAAGTTGACAGGAACAGTGGCGGAATAACGCCTGAAAATACCTTCAGGGGATTTACTGCCGTCGCTGATGAATAGAACAGCCGGCTGAAAGGCGAAGCGGCGGCCAAGCTGCATTTGTATATAGAATCCTGCATTATATGAGAATATACTCTTTGCGGCAAAGTAGTCATTAGGAAACTCATTGTTCGAACTGCCCAATCCGATTTTCGTGCCGAAATCAAATTGGAGTGCATAGGGGGATTTCCTTGCCGCGAAGGTTGCTGACGGAAGAAGCTCAGGCAATGAAGAAATTCCGGATATAAGAGTTTGAAGATAGTCCTTAATCTTAGCCATACCCACATAGTCAAGTTTTTCGTAGGTGTCTTCGGGTTTGTGGTAAGGAGAGTATTCACCCGTGAATGCGTGAATAGCGGGTATCCCTTTTTCTCCGAAGGGCCAGGTATCGGTGCGGGCTTCGATATCAGCGGAAACATCAGTAAGCGTAATTCCGGAAACTGAAGAGAGTTTAATTGCAAGTTGTCTGCCTCCGTCCAGACTCCCCATACCTTTGAGGACCAGTCCTTTATTCGCGGTATACATACCAAGCATATCGAAGCTGAACATAGCCTTAATTGAGTTTACAGAAAACTTGCAGTTATCAATGAATTTTTTTGAGCCCCATATACCCGTCTCTTCAGCGTCGAAAGCAGCAAATATGATGCTTCTTTTAAGAAGATGCCTGTTCACGGAAAAATAGCCTGCAAGTTCTATTAGCACTGAAACTCCCGAAGCATTGTCATCGGCGCCGTGATAAATAATTTTTTCTGTTCCGGAGCCGGTTATATCGTTA
Organism: uncultured Ignavibacteriales bacterium; assembly: GCA_903843135.1. Lineage (GTDB taxonomy): Bacteria > Bacteroidota > Ignavibacteria > Ignavibacteriales > Ignavibacteriaceae > JABWCL01. Next base: position 4,632 of record CAIMOS010000106.1, read on the forward strand.
TCCGCGGCTATTCCGGGTAAGGCATTAGTTTCGTTTTTGTATGTGTATCCCAGGTGGTCATAGTGTGCCCCGATGACGATATATTCGTTTTGCAGGGCAGGGTCCGAACCTCTCAGAACGCCAACTACGTTTGTAATAGGGATACGGACCAGGCTGACCCGAAGATCAAATTTCTGAAAATAATTTCCTGAATTGTAAGGCTCCAAACCGAATGAGCGGAACTTATCGGCAATATATTGCTTCGCAATTTCTTTTCCCGCGGTGCCAAGTCCGCGGCCTTCAAGTGAATCAGCCGCCAGTACAGAAACGTGCTGCTCAAGCCGCTTTTCGCTTCCGGTGTCACTAACGGCTTGCGGAAAAATAATAAATGATATTTGCAGAGCGAGAACGAGGCAGTAGAGAAATATATTTTTCATTCTGTTATTGGTTATAATTTGTTAATGAAATCTGCCGGCAGGTGCAGCGATTATTATTGCAGGATCCGTAATTATTATTTCAATTTGCCGGAAACTTTGCCTTAATTTATCGATAATTATTTTATCAGCAATTGTTCATCTTCAATAAAAAGTCAGGTCCGGTTTTTATCGCGGTCGAATCCAGGAAAACGCGTATCGTAACCGGCAGTTATATTTTGCACAGAGCATATTATTAAGATCAGACCACTCCGGATGTAAGTTTATAAATAACATTCCTGCCTTCAAGGTAATTGATAATGTAGCTGAAGCAAGTCTCATCCTCACCGATGTATTCGGGAGGGCAGATTCCTTTCCTTGTGAATTTGCCTTCAGCAAGCAGGTTCACTGCGGCGGTACAGGTATAGCCGGTTGTGCGGGACATTGAGGTCGCTCTTGTTGTTTTATCATATCTGTCAAATAGATCGTAGCGGTATTTCGTACCCTGCGATACGATCTCAACACGGAGAACTGTAAAATCTTCCTGTCCTTCTTTCAGTTTCCATTTCGGGAAGAGCAGTTTTGCGGTCACATCTACGGGCCTTATTTTAACTCCCTTCACTTCTATTTCATCGAAAGAAAAAAGTCCGGTCTCTCTTAATACTTTTAAGTACTCAATCGTTCCGGGATAGCGGAGAGTTTTTTCTATCATATCCGGGATTTTCATTGTCACAGCAAGGCTTCTCAGTCCGTCGGAATTCCAGGATTCGAGTGTACCGATCCCTTCAAAATATTCGTGTTCGGGATCGGAGAGAGCAGGCCGGACAACCAATTGGCCGTTTTGGATGTAACGCGCCGGGCGGACATATTCCTCAATTGCATCGATAGGAGAGAAGACTGCCTTATATTCGTATGGCCATTCCCGTTCAAACGGGAGCCCGCCTACCAGGCACTTAAAACTGTCAACTTTCATAATCTTATTATAATAGCCGCAAATAATATTGCTCATACCGGGCGCGACGCCGCAGTCAACTATTGCGGTTACATTATGCTTCTTTGCCAGCCCGTCAAGTTCAAAGCAGTCTTCAGGGAAGAAAGCAATGTCAACAACGTTTTTCCCTGATTCAATAATATATTTTAATGTACTGTAACCCATAAAACCGGGGACCGCGCTTACAACAAAGTCAGCATCTTTAATTACGTTTTTTACGTTTTTTTCTTTTGAAAGGTCCGATAGAACAGTATGAATACCGTTTTCTCTTTTTAATTTATCCAGAGTGTCCGGATCGAGGTCAACGGATGTTACATTGAAGTTTTTCAGGAGGTCTTTTGCTATTACGCTGCCGACGAGTCCGGCGCCGAGAACTATAACATTTTTCATTTTAGTGTTTCCTTTATAAAAAATTGTAAAATAGATTTTAATGCTTCTTAGAAAGCATTAATTGTATGATGACAGTGAACAACTATTTACAATTTTGAGGCGATAAAGTAGGGGATCAGAAACGAGGCAGGCCTGATTATTGAACAATAAACGATAAAGGAACCGTCATTCATAACGAATAAAATATATATTCCTTAATAAGCGGAATTAATTGATTAATAAAAGTAGCGAATATAATTGAAGGGGAAAAGAGTTCGTGAAGAAAATATTTATTTATCAGGTCAATTTTTGCAGCAAACGTTTTCTCTGCTTTTAAAAATTAAATGCGCAGAAAAAACTTTCGCAAAGCAGTTGTATTTAGAATTAGACAAAAATCCTGTTTTTATTGTATTTTTACAGAGTCAGGTCGAATTTTTGACAATTCCGTGACAATTGAACGTATTCGGGTCATTAATTTTCTCACGTACTAAAAATGTATGAAGAATACCATGAATAACGAAAGCGAAATCATCAGTAAAATTCTCCGGAATTTCCGGAAATCCCCGCTCCACAAGAATGAGTTCTTTCAGTCTGATTCGGAAATAATCAGATTAGGCGATAAAGATTACCTGATCTCGGTTGACGGTTATTCCGATGAAGACCACTTCCGGCTTGACGATCCGTATATCCTTGGTATAAACTTTGCCGCGTGTACACTAAGTGACATTTTCGCGTGCGGCGGCCGTCCCCTTCTTTTCTGCAACAGCCTTAACTGCGAAAGCAACTGGAGCGCGGACTTTATCGACGCGGTATCAAAAGGAATTTCAACCGTTCTTGAAAAATGCAATACCGGATTTATCGGCGGGGACCTTGGTTATTACGGAAACTGGAATTTTACCGGAGTAGTGATCGGAGAGGCAGAAAAGATTGTTACGAGAAAGGGCGCGTTCACCGGTGATCTATTATACCTGACCGGGGAAACCGGAAGCGGGAATTTCGAGGCAGTGTCGGTGCTGAATAAAACAGTAAGCGAATCTGAAGATCTCTTCAAAAATAATCCTGTGGTATTCCCGATAAGATTGCGGGAAGCGGCGCTTGTATCAAAGTACGCGAGTTCCTGTATTGATACCAGCGACGGACTTTTCAAATCTCTTGAAATAATTTCCGAAATCAACGGACGCGGCTTCCGCGTCTTGGATATTCCATATTTTGCGCCGGGTGTTGAGTGGACAAAGAGAACCGGCCTGCCTAAGGAATGCCTTATGTTCGGTGAATGCGGAGAGTATGAACTGCTGTTTACTGTAAACCCTGCCAATGAAAAGAATTTATTGCTTGAGGCTGAAGAAGCCGGCTGCACTCTATACAAAATCGGCAGGATAACGGAAACTAATATCAAAACACTGGAAGTGAACGGCAAAGAGATTGCGCTGAATGATTTTAACATTTATGCACGCGATTTTTCAGACCATTATAAATATATAACTGCACTTACTCAGTACCTGATATCAAAGGCAGCCAGGTAAATGGAAAGAGTATTAATCACCGGAGCAACCGGGCTGATAGGGAGCCACATCGCGGAATACTTCGCGGATAAAGGACTGCGCCCGGTGTGTATGGTCCGGCAGGGAAGTAAGATTGATTTTCTGAAAACCATAAATGTTGAGATTGTTACCGGAGATATCAGTGATATCCGTTCATTAGAAAAAGTTCTGGGAACAGGTTTCGATTTTGTAATTCATACTGCGGCTAAAGTAGGAGACTGGGGGAGGTACGAGGATTTCTACAACACGAACGTTGAGGGAACACTAAATGTGCTTCGAACAGCAAAACTGTACAAGATTGATAATATAATAATTACAGGTTCCATATCGTGTTACGGAGAGGAGCCGAATCAGAAAGTTAAGGATGAGACGCATCCGTATAATTCACATTACAACTATTTCCTGGACAGCATATTCCCTTCGGGAATGAATTATTACCGCGATACAAAAGCAGAGGCGGGTATAAGGGCGATTGAATACGCGAAAGAGAATAAACTGAACCTTACAATACTCCATCCCGCCTGGGTATTCGGCGAAAGAGAATTCCATTCCGGATTTTACGATTTCCTCAGCACGATAAAAAGCGGTATAACCTTAGTGCCCGGTTCTGCTAAAAACAAATTCCACACAATCTATGCGCGTGATCTTTCCGCCATATACTATCTCGCGTACAAGAAGAGATTAAGCGTGATCAATGAATTCCTTGCCGTTTCCCCGGTTGCCGAAAACCAATACAAACTTTTCAATATGTTCTGCGAAAAAGCGGGATATAAACTCCCCCGCAGAATATCAAAGTCAGTTATTTATTTCCCGGCATTTTTTACTGAACTATTCTACACAATATTCAGAATAAAAAGCGTGCCCCTGATTTCAAGGGCGAGGGTGAATATATTCTATGACAATATCGAGTATTCCTCCGCAAAACTAATAAGTGAACTCGGTTTTTCTTCACGGTATTCACTGGAGGAGTCCGTAGAGAATACAGTCCGCTGGTATAAAGAAAATCATTATCTCTAATATGAAGGCATAATGTGATGAACAGAACAGAATATCTGATTGGAATGAAAAAGAGTTTATATAATATATATATCCAGGTATATGTCTTTCTCCATTTCCTTAAGGCGCTATTCTCCGGAGAAATAAAAGCAAGGCACTTCATCCGCTTCCTGAGGCGCCTGCTGTATTTCCTTTCAAAGATGAAACTGAATAAATATGTGAAGACAGGAAAATTCATAAAGATGAACCTTTATGTGCCGGTATTCCCGTCTGAAGCATTTTTTAAGGCGGGCAAAAAAGTTTATATCTCGGATCAGAAAATGCCGTGCATCTCCGTGCTGCTGTCGGTAACATCCGCCTGCCGGTACGACTGTGAGCATTGTTATCAGAAGTTGGACAAGGGGCACGACGTTGACATAAACCTGCTTTGTGAAATAGCGGCTAAACTTGACAGGATGGGAGTCTCTTTCTTCAATATTGAAGGAGGAGAACCGTTTCTGGTATATGACAAACTCAAAAAACTTTGCCAAAGCATTTCTGCCGGCGAAATATGGATCAACTCCACAGGCGACGGTATGACTCCCGAAAGGCTCGCGGAATTAAAATCGATCGGTGTAAGAGGTTTTATGTTTTCACTGCACTCCGCCGATCCGGAAAAGATAAACGGATTTATGAGGAACGCTAAGGCGTACGAAAATTTAACAAACGGAATTGAGATGTCTCATAAAGCCGGACTGGAAGTGGCGGCAAACACTTGTATCGTTCGTGATGACTACTTCAACGGTACATTCGAGAAAATATTGGATCTGGCAAAGGGACTGGGAGTAACGATAATTCAGTTGATAAAACCGAAACCTTCCGGCGGCTGGCTCGGTTCGGAGATCAGTTATTTTTCAGAAGAAGACCTGAGGCAAATCGAAGAGAAGGTCCATAAATACAATAATAAAAAAGCATACCGTGATTATCCCTTCATATCGGCGCAGATAGTTGATGAGCGGAGCGATATGTTCGGGTGCACTGCCGGCGGTACGGACCGTTTTTATATCAACGCGAAAGGCGATGTGCAGCCCTGTGAATTTCTTAATATCTCTTACGGAAATATCAAAGATGAAGAGTTTGATGAAATCTACGCGAGAATGAGAAAGAGTTTTGAAAAAGCGGGTGACCGCTGGCTTTGTGAAAGCTGTTCTAAACAGATCGCGGAGATAGTCTCGCAAAATAAAATTGCGGTTCTGCCGTTATCAAAAGAATTGTCGGAACAGGTTACCGGAAACTGGGAACGCGGCAATGAGCCGGAATTTTACAGAGAAGTTGTAAAGATATAAACGGTTTTACGATGCAGAGTAAGTCGGAAATAATAAAATTTATACGAGCTTATATCAAGTCGATGAGACTGTATTACTCATTCATTACCGGAATAGCGGGACTGATAGGAATATCTTACTACCAGTACCTTGTATATTCAACTGACCTCCAACAACCGGCTGATGCTTCTGTTTATCAGCCGGCTTCTTTCCCGAAGCTGCTGGCCATAATGGTTATCCTGTTCTTAAGCTGGGGCATAAACCAGATTTATAATGATTACCTCGGAATGAGCGAAGACAGGATAAACGCGCCCGACAGGCCGATGGTTTCCGGTGAACTTCATCCTTTATATGCGGTTACTCTTTCGACAGTATTGATGATCGGCGCGATGTTTATCACCTGGTTCTTCCTGGAGCCGCTCGCTATTATTGCCCTGGTCCTCGGGATAGGGCTTAACTTTCTTTATGAGTACGCGAAAGGGCACGGCATCTGGGGAAACGTAATTTTCGGAACAATGATATCAATGTGCGCTGTATACAGTTTTCTCGCGGCGGGGAAACCGGATATATCTATTATATCGTGGAGCAATTTACTTCTCATACTTTATATTTCGCTTCTTAACGGTTTGATGACATTGTACACCTACTTCAAGGACTATGAAGGCGATAAGATGACCGGGAAAAATACGCTTATCGTAAAACTCGGGATTGAAAGATCGAAAAAACTGGCATTGTTATCTGCATTTTTGCCGCTCGTGAGTTTTCTGATCATTTACTACGGATTTGAAGCGTGGGATTATGAAATAAACAGCATTGTTATAATGATCGGCATACTGTCGACAGGACTTCAGTTATGGACAGGCTATCTGTATTTCCACGATCCTACCGGATCGAAAACATATTTTTCGCTTTCGATAAATTTCAGGGCGTGCGCCTGCACTGAATCTGCTATTATCGCTGTTTTCAATCCCGCGCTCGGCGTTATCCTATTCCTGCTTTCGTTTTTCTTTATCGGTTTCCTGTTTAATTTCCACGCGAACGTGAAGGGCTGAAAAATGGACCGGCTTTTATTTAGCAGCTGCAATATCGGAAATATGACTCTGAAGAACCGGATCGTACGTTCCGCCACTTACGAGGGAGCGTGCGATGCTGAAGGTTACCCCGGTATCAGCTATTCAAGAATATATAAAACGCTTGCGATGAATGAAGTCGGAATGATAATAACAGGATTCGCGTTTGTTTCAAAAGCAGGACGGGCGATGCAAACCCGGCAGGCGGGAATTGACAAACCGGAAAAAATCGAATATTTCAAAAAGGTTACAGACGAAATTCATAAATACGGCTGCCGCATCGTTATGCAGATCGCGCATACCGGAAGGCAGACACTGGAAAAGATCACCAACTCCGCACCTCTTTCAAGCACAACAAAACCGTCGCTTTATTTCCGTCAAAAACCAAGGCTGATAACAGAAGAAGAAACCGAAGAGATAATCGGGCAATTTGCCGAATCAGCTTACCTGGCAAAGGAGGCTGGATTCGACGGAGTTCAACTGCACGCGGCGCACGGATATCTGCTTCACCAGTTTTTGCTCCCGGAAACGAATATACTGAAAAACCGTTTCGGCATAGATAAAAAAACGGGATTAGGAACGGCATTGCCTGGCGAAGTTTTCGACGCTGTTAAGGCACGCTGCGGAGACTCGTTCCCGGTGTTGGTTAAAATCAGCGGCGATCATAATCTGCCGGGTAATTTCTTCCCGGACAAATTTGATAATCTGATCCGTTTTCTGAATGAAAAAAGATTCGATGCGATAGAGATCAGTTACGGAACAATGGATTATGCGCTGAATATTTTCAGGGGAGATATAAATCTCGACAAAGTTTTTACTTACAATCCGATGTTCAGGACAGACAGCAAATTAATGAAAACAGTATCCGGGTTGTTCCTGAAAAAGTTGATCATCTCAAGATTTATAAAATTCGCTCCCGCATACAATCTGCGGTATGCGGAGAGGGCAAAAAAACTTACTGATATTCCGGTGATCTCAGTCGGCGGATTCCGAAACAAAAATGAGATTGAATCTGCCATAAAAAATAATTCTGCTGACCTTATCGCCTTATCAAGGCCATTTATTTGTGAGCCGGACTTGGCCAAAAAATTTATGGAAGCGCCCGGAGATTATGAATCGCAGTGCAAAAACTGCAACGACTGTGTATTTATGTGCGACTCCGGCAGAGTTACAACCTGTTATTCTAAAAAATGATCATTATCATAAAGAGGTG
>CAIMOS010000107.1 GCA_903843135.1 uncultured Ignavibacteriales bacterium
ATGAACGTATTCCACTGGCACCTGAGCGAAGACCAGGGCTTCCGCATTGAAAGCAAAACCTTCCCTGCGTTGCACGAAAAAGGTTCCGACGGTTTCTATTTTACACAGGAACAGGTTAAAGATGTAATTCAGTACGCTGCTGACCGCGGCATAAGAGTATATCCCGAATTCGACCTTCCGGGACACGCTACTAGCTGGTTTACTGCATTCCCGGAACTTGCATCAGCACCCGGCCCATATAAAATCGAGAGGAACTGGGGAGTCTTTGACCCCACGTTTAATCCGACGATAGAAGAGACCTATACTTTCCTTGATAAATTTCTCGGCGAAATGGCCGCGCTGTTCCCCGATGAATACCTGCATATTGGCGGTGATGAGAATAACGGCAAACAATGGAACGCGAACGCGCAGATACGGAAATATATGAAGGATAATAACATTGCCGATAACCACGCGCTGCAGACATATTTCAATAAAAGATTACTTCAGATCCTTACTAAGTACAATAAAAAAATGATGGGCTGGGACGAAATACTTCAGCCCGATCTTCCGAAGAACATCGTCATCCAGTCGTGGCGCGGTTCAAAGTTCCTTGTTGAATCCGCAAAAAAAGGATTTATGGGAATTCTCTCAAACGGTTATTATATAGACTTGATACAGCCTGCTGACTTTCATTACCTGAACGATCCGCTGCCGAATGATTCTCTCCTTACCGCGGAGGAAGCAAAATTAGTTATCGGCGGTGAAGCGACAAGCTGGGCGGAACTCGTAACATACGAGACTGTCGACAGCCGCATCTGGCCGCGCACCGCTGCTATTGCGGAAAGGTTATGGTCACCGCGCGGGATAAAAGATGTTGATGATATGTACAGAAGAATGAATATTCTCAGTCTGCAGCTTGAAGAACTCGAACTGACACATCTGAAAAATTATGATATGATGCTCAGAAGAATGACGAAGGGGGAAGACTTTACTTCCCTGAAAGTTTTTACCGATGTAGTCGAACCATTAAAGGGTTACAAGCGGCATTCACAGGGCGTTAAATACACCCAGCAGTCGCCATACACCCGCATTGTCGATGCAGCACGCCCGGAAAGTATGAAAGCCCGCCGTTTCAGGATGCTGGTCGAATCATATATCAAGGGCGATGCAAACGGAAAAGATGAAATGCTCGCTTCGCTTAAAGTATGGGAGCAGAACCATAAACAGTTTCAGGCATTGATGGAGAAAGCCCCTATGGTCAGAGAAGTCGACACGATGTCGATGAACCTTGCTGAGATAAGTAATTATGCAATACTGGGTCTGACGGATAAAAAAGAACTGATTAAAACGGCGTCCGAGGTAAACCTTAAGGACAGATTTGCCGCTGCGGCAAAACCTTACGGCCAGGTGGAACTGATGCTCGTTCAGCCGGTTGAAAAACTCGTGAACTATATCCTGAGTGAGGGCACGAAAAAATAGGGCCGTTCTGCAATCGAAGAATATAATTATCGGGAGGGACAAAAAAATCACGGATTTATTAAGTGGCGCATAAAAAACGCTCTATTTTCGAATTTTTGTGACGAAACTCACAGAATTTGCAAGATTTTATTTGCTTTTTTCAAAAATATTTAGTAATTATTGGGTAGTAAATTAACAATAGGAAAACATTTATAACTGACTTGCTACTTTTTTAATAACTGATCGTCCAAATTCAAGGAGACATCTTGATCTTTATAAAAAGTAGTATTGGTACGCCGATTCAGAGAGTTGCTCTGGTCGGTTTTTTGTTAAATTATGGCCCGAAGCAGCAAAGGAGACTTACTGAGCACTTAATTGATACCATATAAATGATCAGATAACTAATTTCAAAAACACAAAGCAAAGGTGAACATATGAAAACCCTCAATGCAAAAATAACGAATCCGATTTCGGAGTTAATCAGTGACGACATCTACGACCTTCTCCACAGCCACGGATTAATTGACGAAAAGGCGGTACGCGATTACCAGATACGCAAGAAATTCAAGTCCTTACGGGCTACGAAAGTAAGCGCCGGCGAAGCGATAGATACAATCCGCGAGGAGTATCCTTACCTTCAGTTCGACACCATCAGGAAAATCGTTTACCAGATTTCCAAGTAAGCATTTTTCACGGGAACCCTCCGGAGACGGCGGGTTCCCCTTCCCTTTTTTCCGGGTCCGGCCCCTTTTTAACCGAATCACTCTCCTTACTTTTCCAAACAGAATGTTGTATTTCTAACGATCACCTTTTTTTCTGCAAATATCCTGTTAATTTTTGAAAATTTTTCACATTTGACTTGACAGATTTTACGAATTGTATTATATTTGGTTTGTCTTGCCCGTAGGTTTCTCCCCTGACCTCCGGGCGCTTATAAGACAGCCCAGTGTATCCCCCAGCACTGGGCTTTTTTATTTTATGCGGTTCAGTTAACTTATTGTAATAATTTATTTTAATGCGAGATACTATGTCCAAAGTTCAGAAAAAAGGCGCGGCCAAAACCTCCAAACGCGTTATAACTTCCCCGTTCAGCATCTACTGGGAAAAGAACAATTACATCTTTCTTATTGCCGGTGTTATTGTGCTTTTTCTTGGCTTATACCTGATATCATCAAGCGCGTGGGACAGCGCCTTATCACAGTACATCTCTCCTGTAATTTTACTGGTTGCGTATCTGATTATTTTCCCGCTGTCTATTTTTTTCGGTCCGAAATTATTAAAGAAAAAAGAGGGCGCCGGTGACGCTGGCCAAAGTCAAGGGTAATGTAGTATCCACCCACAAAAACGCCGAGCTTAAGGGGTATAAACTTTTGATAACGCAGGCGGTTGATCTTGAGGGAAACTTCACCGGCAACAGCGAAATTATCGCGATCGATTTTCAGGATGCCGGTATCGGAGATACTGTTCTGATTACCCAGGAAGGCGACGCGGTCCAGCAGATCCTCGGCCATAAACGCGCGCCCGTTCATTCCATTATTGTTGCGGTAGTAGATCAGATAGATTATAAGGGGTAAATTGTCAAACCTTACAGTATCTGAGCTTGCGGCGCTCAGGTCTCTTTTAAGCGTGGAGCGTTTGGGGCCGCAAAAAACAAAAGCGCTCGTCTCTAAGTTCAGATCATTTGAAGATGTTCTTTCCGCTTCCGTTACCGCCCTGAAAAATACGGATGGCATCAGTGAAGAACTCGCCAAACGGATAATCAAAGCTTCCAAAAATATGGATGAGTTTACCGGCTCAACCGTATCACTTCTTGAAGACCTTAAAAATAAAAATGCCGCACTCGTAACTTTGTGGGACGATGATTATCCCTACCGTCTGAAAAACATTTATGATCCCCCTCTGATTTTGTATTACAAAGGCACACTTGCTCCCGAACCGGAAAATGCTGTCGCTATCGTCGGCACTCGCGAACCGACACAGTACGGAAGGTCCTATGCGGATAGGTTCGCTGCGGAACTTAGCAAAGCGGGATTTACCATAGTGAGCGGCCTCGCAAGAGGCATTGATTCCATCGCCCACAGAAGCGTTATAAAAGCCGGCGGAAGGACCATCGGTGTACTCGGCTGCGGCATAGATGTTATTTATCCTCCGGAAAACAAACAGCTTTACGCGGATATGGAGAAGGACGGAGCCATAATCACCGAGTACCCTCCCGGCACCAAACCTGACGCTGTCAATTTTCCGAGGAGGAACAGAATAATATCCGGGTTGAGCCTCGGCACGTTATTAATTGAATCGGGAGTAACAGGCGGCGCGCTTCATACCGCAAGATTTTCTCTTGACCAGGGACGTGAAATTTTCGCTCTGCCGGGTAACATCGGAAGCCGCCAGTCCGAGGGCCCTAATTTGCTTATACAAAAAGGTGAAGCTAAACTTGTAACAAAGTCCGAGGACGTAATTACGGAATTTTCCGGTTTACTTAAAACGAAATCAGATAAAAAACATCAGGCGCCTCCTGAAGATCTTACTCTTTTCGAAGCGCTTATTTTCAGCAAACTCGGCGATGAACCGGTTCAGATCGATAAACTCTCGGAGATGACGTCCCTTAGCGCTTCAGATTGTCTGGTCAATCTGCTTACGCTTGAATTCAAAGGTTTGGTCAGGCAGCTCCCCGGCAAGAATTTTATAAGGATGTAATCTGTATCGCCGGATGCAGGTCCGCGCGAAAGATTTAAACTCTTCTTTTCATTTACTGCAATTCAATTAACCAATAATAATCGTAAATTTGGTTCTGTATTTATCATTTATCAGGACGCTAATATGTCTGATTCTGTTTCTATAAAAACTGCTGCTGAGGAATTTTTCAAACTTAAAAGGATAGCTGTTGCCGGTGTGTCCTCCGTGCAGAAAGATGCCGCTAACTTCATATATACAACTCTCCGGGACAAAGGATATGATGTCTTCCCGTTAAACCCAAAAGTCAACACTATTGAAGGCGACAAATGCTACCCTGACATTAGCTCTGTTCCCGGCGGTGTTGACGGAGTAATTGCAGTCACCAAACCGGATGCAACGCTGCAGATTGTCAAACAGTGTTATGAAGCAGGAGTGAAACACGTGTGGATGCATAAATCATTCGGCGACAGCGTTTCGAAAGAAGCAGTTGTTTTCGGAAAAGAAAAAGGGATGAAGATCATCCCCGGCGGCTGTCCTATGATGTTCATCGAAGGCGCGGACTTCGGCCACAAGTGCATCAAGGCAGTACTCACAATATTCGGCAGGATCCCCTCTAAAGTTTAAACAGAGCACCCCTGTAGTTCAGGTCGTGACCTGAACGAATTTAGCTGAGCATTCCCGTAGTTCAGGTCGTGACCTGAACTAATTTAGCTGAGCATTCTCATCAGTTGAGCAATCCCCGTAGGTCAGGTTTGCAACCTGAACTGGCTCTGTATAACAGTAAAAGCAAATTAAACTTACATCAAAATAAATCCCCTCGAATTAATACAAACCCATCCCGGAATGCTTGCCTCAGCAACCGGATTAACGATAAAAGAATTGGAATTGAAGTGTCAGATCTGAAGGTTCTCGAATCTCCGCGAAACTCTGCGTCAATTCTTTGCGGTTCTCAGCGGAACTATTTTTAATAGTTGCTCCTGATTGTTCTATGAAGCACTGATATGCATAAAAAAAGCCCCGGCAGAAACACCGCCGGGGCTTTATAAGAGAGGAACTCAGAACTTAACTATTTCTGCAGAAGCATCTTGCGTGTAATGTTTACTCCTCCTGCAGTCAGGCGATAGATATAAACACCGCTCGAAAGTGACCTTGCATCGAACTCTACACTGTAACTGCCTGCGCCGTACTCCGAACTGATAAGCGTTTTAATCTCTTCGCCAAGCATATTGAATACTTTAAGCGTTACTCTTGATGTGTAAGGAACATCAAACATAATACGCGTTGAAGGATTAAACGGATTCGGATAATTCTGCCTAAGGCCGAAGTTTTCAGGTACTGCGGAATTAATCTGCTTAACATTGCTCAGCGGATTTTCATTCTTGTAAATGATACCGCCCTGCGTTCCGGCATAAAGCACCGGTGAGACCGGATTATCGCCGTTTCCTGTTGCGATTGTAAGCGAACTTACATTAGCGCCGTTAAGGCCGACTGCGTACCAGGTTTCACCGTTATTTGTAGATACATAAACTCCGCCCGCCCAGGTTGCGACAAAGGCGTTGTTGCTGCCGTCGATAACGATCGAGTACATAAATCTTCCGCGCAGGCCGTCGTTAACGATTGCCCAGGTTGCGCCGTTATCGGTTGACCTGTAAACACCCTTGCCGTAAGTGCCGGCAAGAATGGTACCGTTTGAAGTAATACCAAGGGTCCATACGAAGTCGTAACCCATATTCTGGTTTACCCAGCTTCCGCCGTTATTGGTTGATTTATAGAGGCCTGTGCCGTAAGTGCCGGTGAATATCTCACCCGCAGCGTTAATCGCAAGCGCGTGGACTGCCATACTTTCAAGGCCATTATTGACCTGGTTCCAGGTTGCACCGTTATCGGTTGATTTGTAAATGCCTGAACTCCACGTACCCGCGTAGATCGCGCCGGCACCGTCAATGAGCAAAGCTCTTACTTCTTTGTTTGCAACTCCGGCAACTGCCCAGGTTGAACCGTTATCCGTTGTGCGGTAGACGCCTTCTTCCGTGCC
>CAIMOS010000108.1 GCA_903843135.1 uncultured Ignavibacteriales bacterium
GAAAAAGGAACAATGCCGGCGTGTACTTCCTCGGCAAGCTTTTCAGCTTTCTCGTATGTGCGGTTAGTTATGACAAGCCGTCCGATATTTTTATCGCGAAGATGTTTCGCGGCGATCTGCCCCGTCTCGCCCGCGCCAATAACGAGCGCGGACTTCTTTGACAAGTTCGAAAATATTTTTTCAATTAGCTGCACCGCCGCGTAGCTTACTGTTATCGCACCGTCACTGATGGTGGTTTCTGTTTTTACTCTTTTGCCGACTTTAAGCGCCGCGTCAAAAACGCGCTTTGTCAGGAAACCGACGCTGTTATTCTCCTCTGCGAGCGCAAATGACTCGCGCACCTGTCCGAGTATCTGGTTGTCGCCGATAAGAAGCGAATCTATGCCGGAGGCGACTTTAAACAAATGATTGATTGCGGAGCAGGAGAAAAATTTCTGGAAGTTATCGTCGGTCACGCCCTGTATCGGCTTCCGCTCAAGAAGAAAATTTTCAAGGTCGACATAATTCAGATTGCTGCGTGCCGGAATTCCGTATATCTCGGTCCTGTTGCAGGTTGAGATGATGAAGCTTTCGTTAAGGTAATCTCCGCGGAGCGCTTTAAGCTGTTCCTTAATTTCATCGCTGCTGAGATGGACCGCTTCACGCAGTTCCACCGGCGCGGTATGGTGGTTTATTGATATCGCTAGTAAATTCATCTCAATAGAAAGAGTGGAAGCTTCTTGATATAAAATTCGTAATTATGGTTGAAGCGATCGCGGCAAGGAAACCTATAATCGATAAGACAACAACCTTCTTCCCCTGCCATTTCCCGGAAATCTTGGACACGATCCCCGCGCCGTAAAGGATCCAGACAATTGCAGTTGCAATTAATTTTGAATCAAGCAGCGAGAAGTCCGGGAACGCTTTTGGCAGCCAGATAATACCGATGCCCATCGCCGATGTCAGCAAGATGAAACCGAAGATCGCGGCGTAGAAGCTGAGTTTTTCAAGGATCTCCAGGTTGGGAAGCCGCTGAAAGATAAGCCCGTATTTGTTATGCTTTATGTCGTCATATAATAAGAGATAGAGAAAACCGTAAACCGCAGAGATAGTGATTCCCGCGTATCCCATTAGCGCGCTGAAAACGTGGATACCGAGGAGATTGCTCCGTAAAACTTCCTTCACCTCCATCAGGTCAACAATAAATATTGATGAGATAAGCTGAAAAATCAGGGAAAGACTGATTATAAAAAGTCCGGTGCCCTTAATGTCGGTTGCGAGTTCAAGTATAAAATAAGCCATTGTGATCGCAAGGGCAAGAAGAGTGAATATCTCAAATACGTTTGTTATCGGGGGGTGGTTGAAAGCCACGGTCCTGAGGATAACATAGGTGGTGTGCAGCATCAGGGTTAAGAAGAGCAGGAGGCGGTTCAGGTTGTATGCGCGCCTGCTGTCTTTAAGGAAATTAAAGAAAAACGCTGCGAATGCTGCCAGGTAAAACAGCGGCAGGATAATATTTATAGCATCTACGACCGGTTGCATAAAAAATAAAATTGGTTAATCTTATAATATAATCAATTGAAATGAGCGTGACAATGAAGAGAAAATGGGGGGATTTTTCTGCCGGGGGAAGTTCCCCGGAAGCAGAAAAATTGTATATCACAGAACCGTCTCCCTCTTCTTAAGTCCGGTATAGACAGAAATTATTTTTCCAGCCCCTTCTTAATTTCTTCCATTTGCATAAGGGCATATTCATACCCCGCTTTCACAATATCATCAATTTTATTCAAATCCAGCATTGTGAAGCCCGAGACGGGAGGATTAAGAACGGCGTTAGCCAGCGGAATGTCTTTTTCGAGTTTGCTCGAACTGGCTATTGTGGTAAGGCGGAGTATGATTGAAAAGAAGCCGGGAAAACGGTCCATATTTTTGCGCTTCAGCTTTGCGGCGATAAATTCGTATGCAGTGGGAAATCTTTCGGCGGGAATGGAATAGTCAGATTGCATACCGACATTCACCGCGATTACTTTACAGTTGTATAACCGCTTCATAACATCGATCGGCACGTTATTGAAAATTCCGCCATCGACCATTATGTCCTGATCTTTCACCGTTGGGGGCAAAACGGCGGGGAGCGACATTGATGAACGGCAGGCTTTCCAGAATTTGCCCGACCGGATCAGTTCCTCCTTTGTTTTAGTGAGATTGCTTGCAACCGCGAAGTAACCTAGCCAGGCATCCTCGATATCGGCCTCTCCAAAAATATCCTGCAACGTTCTGTCCATTTTCTTTCCTGCGGCAAACGAGAATATCGGAATTGTGGGATCAATAAAAGGCCTTTGTCTGTTAAAATGGAGAGCGCTTTCATACTGTGCTTTTTCATCCCAACCGAGAGCGAGGCTTGCGGCGATAGAGGAGCCGACACTTGTTCCGCCTACAAGATCCACCGGTATGCTGTGTTCATTCAGGGCTTTTATAACGCCCAGGTGCGCGTATCCCCGCGCACCGCCTCCGCCAAGTACCAGCGCAACCGCGTTACCCGATAAGATCCTGGCAAGCCGGCCAAAATCCTTCTCCTCGTTCAGGCGAATGTGGTGGTGGTTCAGGTTGTTCCTGTTCTTAATGAACGTACCGGCGTCTTTTGGCGCGCCGCCGCCGCTGTGGCAGAAAACGATTTCAACATTTGTAAAATCCCGGTCGATATAATCAAGCACTTCCTGTTCGAAATTTTTCACACCCGGCCCGCGGCTGTAATCGACAAGGAGGTAAACCTTGTCAGCTATCAGTCCGGTCATTTTCAGCCAGTTAATATTTCCGTAAGGGCAGTTGAAAAGAACGTGATCATATTTCTGCTCAACCTTGTTAAGCGTTTTCAGAACGCCGCGCAGTTCCGCGTCTGAATAATCCGCCACGTCTCCTTTTACCGACTGGGGGCTCACGATTCTGGATGACGCGTATTTTTTTAACTGAGAAGAAAATTTTTCAAGAAAGGAATTTATGCCGATCCCCTCGCTTGTTTGCACAAACAAAATATTATTTGGCTTATAGTTTTCTCCCTGCGCACGGTTAGATTTTCTTAAGCGGAAGATAAGGTCTTTTGAAACATTAAAAAGAAGTTCGGGGTTTTTATAAACTAATTTACGGAACGCATCGTTTGCGATTTTAACAAGGATTGATGAACGCATCGCGCGGACTGTTGCGGAACGGCTTTCGCCCGTCAGCAGCGCCATCTCGCCGACACTTTCGCCGTGAAGTATATATCCCAGCACTTTCTTCGGTGCGCCGTTTCCGCCGGAATAAGCCTGAAGCCTTCCGCTGAATAGGATATACATACTGTTCCCCGGATCTCCGGTGTGGAAGAGTATTTCTCCCCGTTCAATACGGAGCCATTCCATATTTGAACTTATTTCAGAGAATAGGCTCTCATCCATTTCCCCGAAATAATTGGGGAGGACTTTTTTTAGATAATTTATATCCAGACTGTTTTTTTCTTCGTTCATAATAATAGCTCAAAATAAATATATAGACGGCCTGAAGCAGAAACAGGCCCTTAACACAATAGCTCAGAAATGAATTTGTAATATAAGATTTATGGGGAAATTATATCTATGTTGAAAAAAGAGCAGCTAAATATAATTGGTGCGGCGAGGGGCTAAACGACGGCGGAGACTGTTTTCTGTAAAAAGAAAGCAAAGATTAGTTTGTCAGGCTCTTTTTGATCTCCTGCATTTTTGACAGCGTGTAGTCATACCCGGCCTGCACGATATCGTCAATTTTGTCCATATCCAGCATATTATATTGCGCCACAGGAGGGTTAAGGATGATATTTGCGGTCCTCGCGTCTTCGCTGAGTTTGCTTGCGGCCGCGATTGAGGAAAGTTTCAGGATTATGGAAAAGAAATTGGGATACGAGTCGAGATATTTTTGTTTCATTTTTGCAGCGAAGAACTCTACCGGGGCCGGGAATCTTTCTCCCGCCAGGTTATATTCTTCCTGCGAACTGACGTTAACCCCGATCACTTTACAGTTATAGAGTCTTTGCATTATATCAACAGGGACGTTATTAAAGACGCTTCCGTCCACCATAAAATCCCGGTTCTTAACCACAGGCGGAAGCACAACGGGAAGGGACATCGATGCCCGGCAGGCCTCCAGGATCTTTCCGGTTCTTATCGGTTCAGCTTTAATTTTTGTAAGATTACTTGTAACTGCAAAATAACTGATTAGGGTGTCTTCGATATCATAGTCCCCGAAAATGTCCTGAAGGGCTTTGTCGATCCTTTTCCCGGAAACAAACGAGATGTACGGCAGCGTAAGGTCGATAAACGGTTTCTGTCCGCTGAAATAAACACAACTGTCGTATTGTTTTTGTGTGTTCCAGCCGAGAGCCGCGCCCGCGCCGATTGACGATCCGACGCTCGATCCGCAAATGAGATCCGGGAAGATGCCGTGTTCCGCCAGGGCGCGAATAACACCGATATGCGAATAGCCGCGCGCGCCCCCGCCGCCAAGCACAAGCGCGACAGCATTGCCGGAGAGGATCCTGGCAAGCCGCGCGAAATCCTTTTCTTCGTTCAGGCGTACGTGAAAGTGATTCAGATTTTCTCTGACGGAAATATAATCCCGGGTGTTCTTAGGGAGTGAGTCGTCTCTGTGGCAGAATACTATTTCAACATTCGCGTATCTACGGTCGATATGCTTAAGCGCCTCTTTTTCAAAGTCCGTTGGTTCCGGCCCCGCGGAAAAATCGACAAGCAGATAAACCTTGTCTGCGATAACGCCCGCCATCTTCAGCCAGCCGGTATTACCGTACGGACAGCTTATCAGAAGGTGATCATATTTGCGCTCTATTCTGTTAAGGGTGCTCAGAATATCATTAAGCTGATTGTTGGAGTAACGGGTAATGTCGCCCTTCAGGGAATCCGGCGTAGCGGTTCTTGAGGTGGTATAATTACGGAGCTGCGAACCGAATTTATTCAGGAACCCATTTATGTCAATCCCGGAACTTGTTTGTACAAACAAAATATTGCCGGGAGTAAAGTTTTCACCGCTACGGAAAGAAGGTTTGTTTGTCGCGGAGATCAGATCTTTGGAAATTGTAAAAAGGATCTGCGGGTCTTTTTGCATTGCCTTTTTAATCGCGCCGGATGGGATCCGCGCAAGGAAAGAAGGGCGCATTGCGCGGGCGGAGAAAGACCTTGGTTCATCCGTAATCAGCTCTTTTAATCCAATGATCCCGCCGTGCTGCACATAACCGGATATCTTAACCGGGTCGCTTATTCCACCGGTATATATCTGGATTCTGCCGCTGAAGAGGATATACAGACTGTCGCCGGGATCGCCCGTATGAAACAAATTATCTCCGCGGTCGATGCTGAGGCAGGATATGCTTCCGGTTATTCCGGAAAAAAGATCATCATCCATCTCCCCGAAATAGCGGGGGATGATCTTTTTGAGGTAATTAATGTCTAAACCGGACTTATCTTCGAACACTATAAAACATCCATTATTTTTATCTAAATACCGAACCTCCCGACAGACAGCAGGCAACGCTTCATAAATGAAAGCGACTCCGGATGTAAATATATGTTTTTAAGGGAAATCACCGGTGATTTGCGGCAAGAATGACTCATCAGAAAAATGTAGTTGCAGAGAGAACTAATCAATAAGCATAAATATAAATTCATAGAATATCAGGCGATTTGTGATTATTATTATGCTGATTAAGATAAATATTGGTCCAGATTTAATTAAGTCCGCCTATGAATGATAAAATTCCCCGTTTGCATTTCGCAAATTTACCTACACCGATAGAACACGCAGAATCACTGGCGAAACATCTCGGCTTAAAAACTCTTCTAATAAAGAGAGATGATTTAACCGGGCTTGCCGGAGGCGGGAACAAAGCAAGGAAACTTGAATTTGAACTTGCCGGCGTCGTCAAAGGCGGGTACGATACCGTTATAACAATCGGCGGGCAGCAGTCTAACCACGCGAGAATGACCGCGGCGGCCGCGCGGAAACTTGGCCTGGATGTAAAGCTTGTTCTCGGCGGAGAAGAATTCGATGAGTATAAGGGGAATATGCTTCTCAATAAAGTGCTTGATGCCGACATCCGGTACATAAACGGAAGCGATGAAGACGCAGACCTCGCCGCGTTAATGGAAGAATGGACCGAAGAACTTACCGGCGAAGGGAAAAAAGTTTACGCGCTGCCGATTGGCGGATCAACTCCGCTCGGATCACTCGGATACGTTTACGCGATTAAAGAGATCAGGGAGCAGATGGGTGATATCGAAGCCACGATAATTCTTCCCGTCGGATCGTGCGGAACCTTCGCGGGAGCGTTGCTGGGAGCAAAACTTTTTATGCCCCGTGCGACAGTTACGGGCGTAAGCATATCAAGAACGAAAGCGAATATTCTGGACCGTGTCCGCGATCTCACCCGGGGGAGCGCGCAATTGCTGGAAGAGGAAGTATTTATAGATGAGAATACAATCCGGGTCTATGACAATTACCACGAAGGATATGCCGTACCCGTGGAAGCGGCACAAGCGGCAATCAGGACGGCGGCGCGGCTTGAAGGCCTGCTTCTTGATTATATATATACAGGTAAAGTTATGGCCGCCCTTTTCGACCTTACATTAAAAGGTTTGATCAATAAGGAAATACCTGTGATTTTTATTCACACCGGCGGACTGCCGATAGTATTCGCCGGGAAGCATACCGGTAACGATTATGGCAAATGCCTTAAGTACAGTGTAAACGATATACGCAGTATCAGGAATAAGTAATATGTATAAGTTGATCAGAAAAGCATACGCGGCAGCATTAACCCTGCTGATTGCGGTCAGTCCGGAATTAACGCCTTCGCAGAATACGGGCAGCGCGCCAAAAGCTTCAGTTTCCGGTTTTTCATTTGGTGATACAACTGTTATATACCGGTTGTTCGGGAAGTTCCGGGACAATGATGCCGCGGTCCGCGCAGAAGCGATGGAAGAGCTGGCAGGAATAGGGGAAGATGCTGTTCCCGTCTTATGCGAAGGAATGCAAGATACCGGCGAACAGGTAAGGCTTATGTCTTCAATCGCGCTGTGCCGTATGAGGGGGACCGCTGTAAAGGCTGTGCCATACTTAATCCGCGGAGTTTACGACAGCAGTATCGCGGTAAAACTTCAGTGTGTATATGCGCTCAGATATTTCGGTAAAATATCAAAGAAGGTTATGCCGGCACTGGAAGACGCGCTTAAAGACAAAGATGCGTTAATAAGAAAAACTGCATTGGCGTCAATAAGAAGTATGCGCCAGAATTACTCGGAGAAAGCTGCAGATATAAAATATATCATCGCAAAATCAGACAGTATGATTCCCGCGCTTCAGAAAGAACTTAATGTTCCCGGGGTTTCGATTGTAATCATCAGGAAAAATAAAACCGTTTATTCCGCGGACTTTGGAACAGCAGACATCAGAACAAATAAACCGGTTAACGGCGAAACAATGTTCGAGGCCTGCTCGATGTCAAAACCTGTATTTGCGTATATGGTGATGGGACTCGTTGATATGGGGAGGCTTGATCTTGACAAGCCCGCGTGGGAATATTATGACGACCCCGCGTTTATGGGTCAGCCGGAAAGAAAAAAAATTACCGCGCGGATGCTGCTCTCGCACACGTCCGGGCTGCCGAACTGGCGCCCGGGAGAAGAAGATAATGAGGGCCTGCTCCCAATACTGTTTGAACCGGGGCTTAAATTCAGTTACTCGGGCGAAGGAATGTTTTACTTACAAAAGATAATTGAAAAGATAACCGGAATGCCTTTTGATGAGTACGCGAGGCAGACTTTATTTGATCAGCTTGGTATGAAGCACAGCACTTATATTTACAAAAAAGATTATGAAGATAATATTGCGGCGGGACACGATGAGAATGGAATGTTCCGGAAGAAGACGTCATACCCGCGGGCGAATGCAGGCTATTCGTTATACTGCTCAGCTGACGATTATGCTCTTTTCCTGACGGAGATGATGGCAACCAGAAGTTCAGGAAAATATTCCGTGAAAACAGCCGGTGTTTACGAGATGCTTAAAAGACAAGTGATCGCTAATATAAGGGAACCGGTTGAAAGGCCGGGAAATATGCTTGGCTTCGAAGTTTACTGGGGCCTGGGCTGGGGCATAAACACAACAGCGTATGAAGATATTTATTATCACAGCGGCGCCAACGGATCCGGATTCAGATGCTACAGCCAGTTTAACCCGAAGGACGGATCGGGAATCGTGATAATGACCAACGGGCTTTCGGGAGATGAACTTTGGAAAAGGGTTATCCGCGAAATCGGCGACCTGTAAGAGTCCGTAAAATAAAAAATCCCCGATAAAGGGGATTCAAAACTTTTAACAGCCGGTTTATTTCCGGACCGTCAGTTTCATAATTTTGCTGGAGGTTCCCGCGGACAGTTTATAGTAATAATCACCGGGAGGAAGATCTCCTTCGTTCAGGACGATACTGTATTCTCCCGCCGGCTGCACTTTGTCAACGAGTACCGCAACCTCAGTTCCTTTAACATCATAAAGCCTGAGAGTGACCACCGATTTTTCGGGCACCTTGTAATCAATAGACGCTTTTGTGTTAACGGTATTTGGCGGGCCCTGTTTTAGCCTTAAGTCTTCTGTTTCACTGTTTTCCAAATTTACTCCTGTCCCGGAAATGTATCTTCATTAACAATCATATCAAAAAATAGCAAATAATTTTTTATCTCCCAACAGGCCCCGGGGGATTTCCGGTTCAAATGAAAAAACGGCGGCAAAAGTTTTTTGTTGTTCCTGCGTCTGTAGAAAAGAAAGTCAAGCGATAATACTGCACCCATAAATAATTTTTGGCAGAAATTCAGTCCGCTTACTTTCAGATTTCACTTATTGTTCGATGCTTTGCATTTACCTCTTTGTTATCCATTCCGATCGATATCAAACC
>CAIMOS010000109.1 GCA_903843135.1 uncultured Ignavibacteriales bacterium
CCGTGGCCGAAATTATGGTCCTTATCTGCGGGACGGTCCGCGTATTTCACGGCGAGGAATGTTATTCCGGCTGCCACAAGGTCAAGTCCGGAGTGCAGCGCCTCTGAGAGGATACCCAAACTGCCGGTCAGCAAACCGACAATGAGTTTAAATCCTGTCAGGAACACTGCGGCGCCAACGCTTGTAAGTGCTATCCGGCGTTTTTCCTGAATGCCTTCTTCTGTTATTGTGATCATAGATTTTTTCTGATGTTTCTTTAGTATTGTTCCGGGCAAATCGGAAATATTATCCTGAACTTTTTCGACTATTTTCGTTCTATTGTCCAAAGTTATTGAAAGTTTTATGGATTATCAAAGACACTTTGGACCGGTATCTTAAGTCTTAATACTGTCTGCAATCTCCCGCCGGAAGGAGCCGGCAATCACAATATATGCATAAATTGCATAAAATATGCATAAATAACTAAAATTATGAGAGATAATTGCATAAATATAAAAAATTTAGTTGACATTCCTCTCTCAATATTGTAATTTTACCGCTCTGTTTTATAATTATGCAAACACTCGAAAATCAAAAAAATATGATCTCAGTCGGAATTATCGGCGGCAGCGGATACACCGGGAAATACCTGTTAAAATTCTGCAGCGCTCACCCCTTTATTCACTCCGTAACCCTCTACGGAAAGAAAACAGCAGGGAAATCTATATATAGTATCTTTCCCGAATTATCCGAACTTATGCCGGATATGATTGTAACGGATGCCAGCTCCCTTTCTTATCAGCACGATGTTTATTTTACTGCCCTGCCCCACGGAGAGGCCCTTCTGTTTGTACCGCAGTTAATTGAAGCGGGTAAAACTGTAATCGATCTCGGCGGTGATTACAGGCTGGAGAATAAAACCGAATATGAAAAATGGTATCATCAGGCCCACAATTCTGCGGACCTTCTTCAGAAGAAGACTTACGGAATTGCGGATTACCTGCACAGGGTTGCCTATACGGAAAGCCTGATAGCAAACCCCGGCTGTTACCCTACCGCAACTCTCCTCGGCCTTCTTCCGCTGGCGGAATATTTTTCCGACCGTATCATTTCGATAAGCACCGCGGCATATTCCGGTTCAAGCGGCGCGGGCAAATCTCCCAAAGCAGAGCTGCTTCTCTCCGAGATGCACGGCAATGTGAGGGCGTACAGCGTAAATACACACCGCCATCAGCCGGAGATCGAGCAGAATCTCCGCGCTTATCAATATAAATCGGATTATTCATTCACAACGCATCTCCTTCCGGTTGCGGTCGGCATTTATGCTACTTCAACGGTCTTTACAAAAGAGCCGGTACCACAGGAAACTCTCGATTTCCTCTATAAAAAACAATATTCAGACAGCCCGTTTGTCCGCGTCCGGGAATCCGCGCCGGACCTCAACTGGGTAGTAGGCACCAATTTCTGCGACATTAACATTTCCGCGAACGGAAGGACCATTGTAATTACAAGCGCGATTGACAATCTGATCAAAGGAGCATCCGGACAGGCAATTCAGAACCTGAATAAATATTTCGGATGGGACGAAACTCTTGGCATTATCCCGAAAGGTATACACTGTGCTAAAATACCTGCCTGACGGCACCGTAACTTCCCCAAAAGGATTTAAAGCCGCCGGGATCCACTGCGGCATTAAAAAAGCAAAGAAGGACCTCGCGCTTATTTATTCTGAAACCCCCTGTTCCGCGGCAGGTACTTTCACGCTTAATAAAGTAAAGGCGGCGCCGATATTAATATCGAAAGACACACTCAGCCTGCGTACAAAAGTCCGTGCGGTGCTTGTTAATTCAGGTAACGCCAATGCGTGTACGGGAAAAGAGGGTTACGACGATGCGCTTTTCTCGCAGCATTACCTCGCCAGCACACTTAATATTAAAGAAAATGAAATTCTGATTTCTTCGACCGGGGTGATCGGCCAGCGGATGCCTCTGCCAAAATTGCTGAACGGTATCGATCAGATTGTTCCCTTTCTGTCTGAAGATGGCGGGCTTGATGCTGCGGAAGCTATAATGACAACCGATCTCAGAAAAAAGTCTTACGCCGTTTCCGTTAAACTTTCCAAAGGTGAAATCACGATTGGCGCTGTCTGCAAAGGAAGCGGAATGATTATGCCGAATATGGCGACAATGCTCGCCTTCATTACAACCGACGCGGATGTTGAGACAGATTACCTCCAGGAGTTACTTTCGGACGCTGTTAATATTTCTTTTAATAAAATCTCCGTGGACGGTGATACCAGCACGAATGATATGGTGACAATTATGGCGAACGGAGTAAGCGGCATAACGATCGGTAAAGGAACTGAAGACGCCGGAATATTTTTCAGCGCGCTCTCCGACCTGTGCAAAGTTATGGCAAAATCAATTGTCGGCGACGGCGAAGGCGCAACGAAATTAGTAACCGTAAAAATAATTAACGCAAAATCCGGCAGAGACGCGGATATGATCGCGAAAGCGATCACTATTTCCCCGCTGGTTAAAACTGCCATTCACGGCGCTGACGCGAACTGGGGAAGAATAATTTCTGCCGCCGGAAACAGCGGCGCTGATTTTGATCCCGCAAAAACCGGAATATATTTTGATGATCTCGCTGTTCTTCTCCCCGGCTATAACACAGTTCTTGATGAAGAGAAAGCGCTTGAGATACTGACGAAAGATGATTTCACGATAACACTCGATCTTAACGACGGCTCATACAGCGCGACCTGGTGGACTTGTGACTTCTCTATGGAATATATAAAAATAAACGGGAGTTACCGGTCGTGAGTACTGTCGGAATTCTTAAACTAAGCGGTAAAGCTATTGAAGATTTCACTTCAAATCCGGCGTGGATCGATGCAGTGGCAAAATTAAAGAATCAATACGAAGGTTTTATCATCGTGCACGGCGCCGGAAACCAGATTTCGGAATGGTCTTCAGCGCTGGGCCTTACTTCGCAGTTTTATAACGGCCAGCGCGTCACCGATGAAAAAGTGATGAATGTTGTTGCCGCGGTTCAGGCAGGAATGATAAACGGAAAACTTGTCAGTTACCTTTGCTCCAGCGGATTCAACGCCGCCGGCCTCACGGGAATAGACAACAATCTCTTTATCGCGGATTATGCCGAAAAAGAATTAGGATTCGTTGGGCTTCCGAAAGCACAGCCGAATATCAAGTGGCTCCATCAGCTTTTCAGCTCGGATGTTATCCCTGTATTTTCAAGCCTCTGCCGTGATGCAGAAGGCAACCTGATGAATGTGAACGCGGATGTATTTACAAACGCGCTGGCATCTGCGCTTAAGGCTGAAACGGTATTTTTTATTTCCGATGTAGACGGCGTTAAACTTGAAGGAGAAACGCAGTCACATATCAAGGAACAGCAGATCAGAAAAGGGATCGAAGAGAAACAGATCACCGGAGGTATGATCCCTAAACTCGAAAGCTGCGTCTCATTATTGCAGTCCGGCGTCGCAAAGGTATGGATCGGGAACAATATCTTTCCGATGCTCGCAGCGGATGCGTCTCCCTACGGCGGAGGAACGTGGATAATTAAAAATTCAGAGTTAAGAGTTAAGAATTAAGAGTTAAGAATTAAGAGTTAAAAATTATGAATTACAAACATCCTTCACCCCCTTTTCTTTGCAAGAGAAGAGGGTCGGGGGTTGAGTTCACAAATAAAATTAAATAAACACGTCATTGCGAGCCAGTCCACCTTTTAGCGAAGCAATCTCGAAACATGATTTATAAGAGTAACACTTCTTGTACCTACATGAGATTGCTTCGTCGTTCC
>CAIMOS010000110.1 GCA_903843135.1 uncultured Ignavibacteriales bacterium
GGGCAATAACCAAGGAGGAAAAGGGCGGGTACATATAACCCCACCTTTCACTTTTTGCAATGGCGCTGTGCCGAGCTTGTCGAGGCGGAAGGGGCTGGGGGCGGTGCACTGAGCCTGTCGAAGTGAAGGGTTAGGATAAAT
Organism: uncultured Ignavibacteriales bacterium; assembly: GCA_903843135.1. Lineage (GTDB taxonomy): Bacteria > Bacteroidota > Ignavibacteria > Ignavibacteriales > Ignavibacteriaceae > JABWCL01. The sequence goes on from CAIMOS010000110.1 coordinate 142, forward strand.
CAGCTATTCTCTAACTTTTCGGAAAAACTCTTCAATCACATTCTTATTCAGCGCGGGAACGTCCGTCTTAACTATCTTATAATCACCTTCCTCCACGTTCATCTCTTCAAACCATTTGGCCCAGTAACCCAGCATAATATCAAAATCCGAAGTGTGTACACCCCAGGGTGCGAACTCAAGCGCCAGTATTTTCAGTCCCGAAAGATCAACCTCAGGCGCGATGAATCCGTAATCTTCTTTTTCAAAACGGGTTTTCCAGTTATAATCTTTCCTGAACATATCAATATGCTTCGCCTCGGGAACGATGTAAGAGTATCTGTTACCCGACTGATAGCAGCTGTTCTTATGATACATATATCCGTCGGAAAAGACCACAAGAACATTGATGAACGACGAGTCGCTTGAAATGCAGTCATCTGTTATCCTGTGATGGAAATAACTGAATATATCCGATCCGTTGAATATCGGCGCGGAACTTGCCATAGCATATAGCGAAGAGAGATTGGACCTGTAAACAGAATCCAGCTGCTCGTATTTACTTCTTCTTTGCGGGGGAGTAAGTTGCTCGAAATCAACATTCAAAGCGGAGGCTATATCCTGAACCATCGGATTATAGTTGTTGGGGTAAAAGACCACCCTGATCTTATCGCGGGAATCAATTGTACCTTTCGTTGCAAGGCTGCGCTTTAATACATCAACCACCGCCATAACTGCCGCGATATCCCTGGCTGCCTGACCCGGATTCTTTTCAGCGGAAATCCTGTCGGAAAGGTCAAGCAGTATAGTAATGTTGTAATTTCCTGTTTGAACCATCGCCTGGCCCGGATCAGCGGGGGAGTCAATCTCATTCTTTTTTATACCTCTGCATCCGACCGCGAAAGCAATAAGAAACACTAAAAATAAATAAGTTTATCTAAATTATTGTCGTTCATTGTGGTTCCTTTCCGGTATTAATTTTATATTATTGAGTTATGTTGTGCGCCCGCGGGCAGAATTCCCTTTTCGCCGTAAAACCTCTCGAGCGCTGACTGGATTTTTTCCGGTTCATCGCTGCGCTGTTTTCCCTGGTGGATGTACTGCAGCCAGCCGAAAGTATATTCAGCGATTATACGGCGGAGTTCATTCGGGCTGAAGTAAACCTTGTCCGCTGAAGCATTAAGCCCGGCGATTTCCATCTTTAACCGGTGTATCTCATCTTCGAGTGCCCTGATCTCTTCTTTCGTCTTCGATTCTTTCGCGTGCAGTTCGGCAAGTTTATCTTCTTTTGATTTCATCAGCCTGTCCAAAGCGAGTTTTGTGTTTCTCTCCTTATCAAAAAGGAAAAGCACACTTCCGAGTATGAGGTACACCGCGAAGCCGAAGAAGATGACCAGCCAGAAATTCGGGTCGACTGCAGCATCGCCGACCGTAAACACCGGGACCCTTTCGAAACTGTTGAGCGCGGCAGCGTCGTGAAGTTTCTTCGCGATGTGGAAAGCAAGCAGCGAATCAAATGCGAATGTAAGCAGCAGTACGCCGACCAGCCCGGTTTTGTGCCTGATTCCCGGTTCGCGCCATTTTTTGAAAAGGTTGTGAAGTATGGCTCCGAGCGCGACGAATATCAGCGGGCCGACGGAAACCATCAGAAGCATTTCGATACTGCGCGATGCTTCGGAGAATACATTTGTGTAAAAAACCGAATTGTATATTGTTTCTCGGGAGTTGGTGATCTGCCTGAAAAAAGCCGAATAGATCACGGAACTGTAGAACACGACGAGAAACAGGGTTAAGCCGGCAAGCAGGACCAGGTAAGTGTAGTACATAAAGTTATCCCGCGCTCTGTCACTGTATTTTTCCGGGTTTTCCTTAATGTCCCTTATCTCCCTGTTTACAGCCGCAATATCATCGGCTACGGCAGCCAGCCGTTCCGTTTTGATGTTGCTGATCTTTCCGTCAATAGCGGAAATTTCTTTTTCGCGGGCGCTGATCTCCGACCCGGTCTGGTGTTTTCTTTCCTTCTGTGCTTCGGAATCACGCGCGGCTTTTTCCATAAGCCTGGAATAGAATCTCTCCAGCGCGACCGTAAAAGCCACCGGCTCGCCGTCAAACTTGCCCGCGTCCCTGAATCCGGATTTACGGTAAGCCGGTTTCTTAACAACATTATTAGTAAGATGGCCGTTGTTCATAACTTCTGTGTTTGAAAATTCCTTTGTCATTGCAGTTCCTTTCCTGTTGAATTATTATGCTAAATCTTCTGATTCTTTGAACCGGACAATGTTTGTGCTCCAGTTATGGATATCAAAACCGAATTCGGCTTTCCACACTGAGAGCAGGCACCTGACGTGCGCGCCGGATTTTGTAGACAGCACAAACGTAACCGCGAAAATGCTGAGAACGGAAAACATAATTTCCTTTATTCCGGTTTCTCCGGCGGTTTTGTTGTGGTAGTAAAGCAGGTTCATTGTCTCAGTATCCTTTCAAATAATTGATGATGAATCAGAATTAATTGCTAAAAGAACTGAGGGTAAATTAGAGGTTAAGGTAAGGCGAATGATGCCGGCAATGTTGCGGCAATTTAAGCTCCCTCCCATTTTTGTAAAGCGGGAGGGCCGTGGGCGGTGTACTGAGCCTGTCGAAGTGTGGGGTTAGAGGAAACGGCTTATCAAATCAATCATAATATTTTCTTCCTTTGGA
>CAIMOS010000111.1 GCA_903843135.1 uncultured Ignavibacteriales bacterium
CTGCTTAGCTTTAACTTCTTTACCAATATGCGCCGTGAAAATACAATGAAGTCGAGGCTGCGTACTGAATTTGTGATCCTCCCCGGCGGAGACACCATTTCGAACTATATGGGTAAAGTCGAAACAAAAGGAATTGAATGGACAGTCGGCGGAAGGCTTGAATACAGCCGCATATTTTTTACCGGCGACTATATTCACAAAACGATGATCGGCACAGATCCCCAGTACAACGCGAACACCGGCCCCGGCGTTTTGTTCGATACGCTTCTGAGCTATTACGGCGTAGACGCGGGAAGGCGCCCGTACAGGTTTGACGACATCCCCGGACAGCTTCTTACGAATGTTTACTTCGAACATAAAGTGACGGGTAACCTGCTGTTCGATTTCAATTTGATGCTGGGGTTCCGGTATGAAATGTACCGTCCCTATAAATTTAACGTGAAAGGACTGTGGGGCGACGGCGACCTCGTCAGTTCCCATCAGGGAAGTTACTTTAATCCGCGCGTCAACCTGCTTGTGTATCTTACTGAGGTAAACCAGCTCAGATTCAGCGCCGGAACATCAACTAAATCGCCTGCGATGAGCACTCTCTATCCGCCCGAGTCTGTTACAAAATGGAAAGACCCTACTAACGGAATGGTGCAGTACTTCAGATTTAACCAGCACGTGCCGGAACTGAAGGGCCCGCGTGAAAGTATGTATGAAATAGCCTACGACCACAAATTCTTCAACCAGATTGGCACAACAATTTCTGCTTACTATAAACTGCGCAACCGTGAGCCGGAAGGATGGTCAACGCCTGTTTTTGCAATAACAGCGGACTCGTCGGCAATTTATTATATAGACAGCCGTTCGAAGGAACTTAACTCCGGGAAAACCGAAAGCAAAGGGCTCGAGTTCTCTCTGAGGACCTCAAAAATAAAACCGCTGAATATGGAGTTCCAGTTTACAGCAGCTTATAACCGTATGTATTATCCCGGCACTGTAATGAATTACAGCAGCACGCCGGACCAGTCTATGGGGCAGTTCCCGAATTACATTGTCAATTTCAACGGAAGGGACACACTTATCGGATGGACTTATCCTCCGAGCAGTACCTGGAGGGACCGTCTCCAATTAAACTATTATATAAAATATACCTTAGCGCCGCTGGGTCTCTGGATCACGCTTAGGGCAGAGCAGCTCGTAAGTGAACGTTCAAAGTATTACAACCTTGCGCCGGTAATAATGGATTCCCTTAATGCAACAGAACTTGCAAGCAGGAACTTCTCCTCGGAAATTAAAACGAAACCGAATAAATGGCTCTTCAGCCTTAACGTGAGCAAGTCTCTCTTCTCGGGCGCTGAGCTTTCATTTTATGTAAATAACCTGCTTGACGAACCGGCGATAAGGACTTATCTCAGTTCGCCGACCTTAGTCAGCCAGGAAAAACGAAACCCCGACCTTTTCTATGGAATTGAGTTCAGTATGATAGCTGACAGAATTTTTGGAGGCAGCGATGTTGAAGAAACTGAGTAAACTGTTTTTGCCCCTTGCGTTCTTATTTGTACTTGCAAGCTGTATGGAAGAGCCGCCGGTATTCAAAGACGGCGAAGGCAAACTGAGAATAATGGCATACGGTGATACGTCGCTTGTCGATTCAATCCCCGATTACATCCCGATGCAAAATGCAAAGGCGATCCTTACTTCAGAATACGGCACGCTGATCCGTTACACGGATAACCAGGGAGTTCTTTCACTCGAGTCTCTGCCTGCCGCGATTTATAATATCTCTATTAGGATGGTGCATCCCACCTATTCAGACAGAATTTTGGTGGGAAATATCAGGGGGGTAGAAGTTAATACCGAAAGAGTATATATTGATTCTTTATTTGCAATTGGCATTACTAATAGTGGTCTTGCAATAAGCGAAATTTATGCAGGCGGCCCAATAAATAATATTTTTTATTTCTACGATCAGTACGTAGAACTTTATAACTATTCAGACAGTATAAAGTATCTGGACGGGATGCTTATTTCGAGAGTCTCAGGAAATAATCCTCCGGATGGCGACGGTGGCCCGGGTGCAGATGCAGGTAACGACGGCGATATTGACGGGTTCACTTACATATTCAAGTTCCCGGGTAATCCGGGGGAACGGAACTGTCCGATTAATCCCGGCCAGTATATGGTCGTCGCCGCAAAAGCAATTGACCACCGGCAGTCGGTGTCAACAAGCATCGATCTGAGCCGCTGCGACTGGGAATTCTATAACCAATTCTCGGCAACAGATTTTGATAACCCCAATGTTCCCAATCTGCTGAACATACGCGCGGATCGGACGGTTGATTTTTTAATCAACCTCGTGTCGGATGTGATTGTGCTCTCTTCAGGCGTGGATACTGTGTGGAGTGACGGAATCGATATCTCCAATGTTATTGACGGTGTGCAGTATGCTTCGACCGCCACAAAGATCAGGACCATTGACGGGCGCGTGGAAAAAGGCCTTGCACTTAGCCCGCCGCGATACAGCGGACAGTCGATGAGAAGAAGAGAACCGGGCGGCGATACTGATGACGCCACGCTTGACTGGGAAATAATTCCGGCCGCAACGCCGGGGAGGCACTAAATGAGAAGATCAATTTTATTTTTATTTACAATTGTTATTTCGCTTAATTTTTGCGCGGAAGCCCAAATATTCCGTTCTTTGGGGCTTTCCGGTATTTCCTATTCTTTAAGCGATCCGGAAGTAAGGCTGACCCCTTTCGGGCTGGCGCGCAACCCCGCCACCATCGTTTCGGATGAGCAGTCAACTTATCTTAAGATCATTCCTTCGTATACATCCGAACAGGGTGAATACCGGCGGCTCTACGATCCCGAAGTTGTGTCGCTAAGCAGCGTTAATTTCCGCGGCTTGAAGACTCTAGGCGAAAAAGGTACGTTCCTCGGCGAGATGGGATATGTTTATGAATACCGCGACCAGGTCTACCGCTCCATTATGAAGGACCCATATTCGGGCGAATCTTTCTTTATGACTGATACAACAAAAGGGAACATCTCATACAACGGCCCGCAGATGACGGGAATGTACAGCTGGTACCTGACCGACGGACTCTCCGCGGGATTTTCTGTTTCGTACGGAATATTAAGCGGGCTGAAGAGCGTTTATACTTACGCGAAAACGATATACCGCAATGCCGCGCTTTCCGGAGGACTGGCATACGATCTGACTGACAACACGATGGTTGCTGTTAAGCTTGCGTACGGCGACAGCCAGGAATCGGTTGAAGCCAGCGACGTGAACCTTCTTGATGTTGAAGTTTGGGATTTTGTCGGCGAAACATACACGCTTAGAAACAGGTCCCAGAGCATCACACAGAAAGTTAAAAGAATACAGTATGAAACCTCCCTGCAGGTTTATTCAACTCCTGTGCAGGGGCTTGAGATCGGCGCGAACGCGGGTTACTCACCCAAATCGGCAACGTTCATAACTCCGTATATGTCTTTTGATGAACTTACGCTGGGATATTCCCAGAGCGCCGATATTTTCGGCGAAGTTTACGGCAGGTATATGATCAGTGAAAATTCAACTGCCGGCGCGAAGGTAAGTTACAACCATATTAATAACTGGTCCAAGAATAACCGGAATAATTTATTAGTTTGGGAATGGAACTACAGCGGACTGATTGCCGGGGCGGGAACATCTTATAAATTAACTGAAGTTCCTCTGCTTATGGCTGTCGAATTTGAAACCGCGTTCCGGAATATCGACAGTTCGAAATATATCGACCGCAAGAGCATCACCGATAACGGTGCCGATATTACTTTACGCACGGGATTAGAATATGAAGTTAACAGCGACCTGACCGTGCGTGGCGGATACAGATTTTCGCAAAAGGGGATCGATATGCAGTACGGGCTAAAAGATGTAACGCAGAACCAGTTTTCATTCGGCTGTGATTACTATTTCCGCGGGGGATCCATTCTGCAGTTTTGCGGAAAATATTCAAACCTGACCCCCTCCTCATCCGGCGCATCAAGGTCGGTATGGGAAGGGTTTTGCCAGATTAAGCTAAATACATTTTAAATAATAGGTACAATAATGAAAATGAAATTACTTTTATTTCTTGTGGTTCTCACCTTCCAGCAGATGATGTTCTCGCAGGTGAAGCTCGTTCAGCAGTCACTGCCGTTGATTTATGATTTCGATATGATCGATGATAATCTTGGCTATGCAGTGGCCTTAAACGCCTTATTGAAAACAACGGACGGCGGCGCAGACTGGGATACGGTATCCGCAGTGACAACTGCTAATATGAGAAGGATTTTCTGTCTGGATCAGAACAACTTTTTCATCGCGGGTGAAAAGGGACGGTTCGTCAAATCAACTGACGCCGGCGCCAGCTGGACGGTTGTTATTGCGGGCGACACATTGATGAGCGCGTACGGAATAAACTTCTCTTCAGTTACCACTGGACATATACTTTTCTCAAGTTCTTCCGCCGCAAAGGCCATTAAAACAACCGACGGAGGCGCAACGTGGACAACGACATTAAATCATACAACGGGCGATCTTGAAGATATGGATTTTTATGACGCCGGGCACGGAGTAGTCTGCGGAGGCGGCGTCGGCAAAATAGACCTGTTTTATACTGCCGACGGAACCACGTGGGCGAAATCACCAAACTTTACGGTGCCGCCGGGATATACAAGATCTGACATACGTGGCGTCAAATTTGCAAGTGCAAATATAGTTTACGGAATCGGCTGGGGATCCATTATTGGTCTGCAGGCAAGTATAACCATAAAATCAACAGACGCGGGCGCTACCTGGACCTATCTTACTCAGGCAGCTGAAAACCGCGTATATGAGAATATGTACGGCATTTACTTTAAAGATGTTAATAACGGAGTGGCGATAGGAGGCGGTTCACGAGGTACGGTGTTTCTTAAAACCTCGGACGGCGGAGTTAACTGGATACCGAATATTATACCTTCCGGCGCCTCCCCGTCTAAAATATACGGAAACGGTAATCTGCTTTTAATAGGCGGAGGCGAAAACGTTTTTCTCCGTTCGACTGACTATGGAGTAAACTGGAAAATTATTACCCCGGTGCCCAGTTCAAGTTTATATACCATTCACTTTCCTGATGCAAACACAGGATACACCGCCGGGTATAACGGGTTAATGCTGAAAACCACCGACGGCGGCGCCTCGTGGAAACCAAGTTATGCATCATCCGGTTTCGTCAGCCCGAATGTCCAGGGAATATATTTTGTTAGTGCAAACATTGGATACGCCGCCTATTCCTACGGAATGGTTACCAAAACAACCAATGGCGGGGAGTCGTGGGTAAAAGTTATTCCGGACACATTAAGCACTACCGCGACCTGGTATGCGCCGTATTTCATTAACGAGAACCTTGGCTATGTTGTCGGAAGAGTTACAAGCACACTGGATGTTATCGCGAAGACCCAGGACGGCGGACAGACCTGGGAAAAGAAAACCGGTCTTATATCAGGAGTATGGCGGGGAGTCGCGTTTTACAACGAGCAAAAAGGAATAGTTGTCGGAGAAAAACTTAAGGCCGCTTACACTAATAACGGCGGTTCAAGCTGGCAGATAAGTACTTTTACGACTATCCCGGCAGGATATACGACTCCGCATCTGAAGGATATTGCCTTTATTGATGAGAATACCGCAATCGCGGTTGGCGACAGTATAGTGCTGAAAACAACCGACGGCGGCGCTACCTGGAATTTCATTCCTGTCCCGGAACTGCACGTCGGGCTTACGGGTGTATCATATAAAAAATATGCTAACGGAAATCCGGGAACCATCTTTGCTTCCGGAATGAGAACGGGAAATGCGCGTTACGCAGGTTTTTACAGCAGTACCGACCTCGGAGTAACCTGGGTTAACACTGTTGAAAATGTAGATATAAACAATACACTGTATGATGTATCTTCCACTGAAAACCAAGCCGCGTATGTAAGCTCCTCCGGCAGCATTGTGTACTCAAACGTTCCGATCGTGGGCATCGGCGATAACAATGCTTCTTCGCCGGATAATTATTATCTCGCACAGAATTATCCTAATCCGTTTAATCCTTCAACAAGGATTTCGTTCTCGGTTCCGGCGGATTTAGCACAGGGCCAGATTTCCTCATTAAGGATATATGACGTCCTCGGCCGCGAAGTTGCGACTTTGCATAACGGCCCTGCCGAACCCGGAATGCATACTGTTATATTTGAAGCAAACAGTCTGTCAAGCGGAATTTATATCTGCCGGTTTATCTCCGGCGGATATAATAAAACCATAAAAATGACATTGCTGAAATAATAATATTATTATAACTTAAATCAATTCTGATTTGAAACCCGGTGTAAAAACCGGGTTTATTTTATTGTTCATTAAAAACCAATTACTATTTAACCCTAAGAGGCCTAAGTGAAAAAAACCGTTCTTTTATTTGTTCTTACTTTTATTTTGTCATCGTTCGCGGGCGCGCAGTCTAATAAAGATGAAGCCCTGAAACTTATTAAAGCTGAAGACCTTAAAGCTTATGTTACATATCTTGCATCTGACCAGATGAAAGGGAGATATGCCGGAACGGCTGAAAATGAAGCGGCAGCCGCGTACATCGCGAAAAGATTCAGCGAGCTCGGGCTGAAACCTTATGTAGAACCAAGAAGAGGGCAGGCCAACGCGGAACCGGAAGAAGAGGACGGAGTTGAACTGAAAAGCGCGGCCGCAGCCGCGCCGGCTAATTCGTTTGATAAATATTTCCAGAAATTCTTCCTGCTGAAATCCCAGGTTGATTCCGCCGGTACGCGGCTTGTCGTGAACAGAAAAGCCGGCGAGTCTTCGGTCGAGACCGGTTACTTCCCTAAAAAAGATTTTGTAATTACAAGTAAACTTCACCAGGACCTGGCGCTCAGTTCCGGGATCGTCTTTATCGGGTTTGGAATTGAAAAAGGGGAAGCGGGCTACTCCGACTATCTTTCCGCGGACGGGAAAAAAGTTGACGTAAAGAACAAAATAGCGCTGATCGTCGACTCATTCCCGGATGAAGAAGATACAGCGGGCGTTTACGCGAAATCAAAAAACGCCGGGTATAAAAATCTCCGCAAAAAATATGAAACCGCTTTTGAAAGAGGCGCGCTTGCCGTATTCGTGGTTGCTTCGCCGATAACCAGGCAGCCGCCGTTTATTATCAGAAATGAAAGAATGATAATCGCGTCCTCAAACCCGGAATACTCGCTTCCGGAAACGCGCACTGAGACTTCAAAACCGGTAGTTCAGATCAGCAATGAAGTGTGCGAAGAGATTCTGAGAAACTCGGATAAATCGCTTAAGGAACTTGTTAAAGGTATTAACTCCTCAAAAAAAGGTTCAGCGTTCGAGGTGCCTTCCAGCGAAATTAAGCTGAACATTACCGTACTCTCCTCTATAGTGCCCACTGTTAATGTTGTGGGAATGGTGGAAGGGAGTGATCCGGTTCTTAAGAACGAGTATGTCGTTGTCGGCGCCCATTTTGATCACGTGGGGATAGGTCAGACGGGGGCGATGAGCAAGGACAATTACGGCCTGGTACATAACGGCGCCGATGACAATGCTTCGGGTACTTCGGGTATTTTGGAGGTTGCGGAAGCGATGATGAAAGCCGGCCAAAAACGTTCTGTTATTTTTGCAGCGTTTAACGCCGAAGAACTTGGTATGATGGGCTCGCGTTATTACGCGTACCAGTACGCTATGAGGCCGATTGACAGGACCGTGGCGATGGTGAATCTGGATATGATCGGGCGCAATGAACCGGAACTTCTCTGGATCGGCGGAATTTTCTACAGCAGCGATATGAAAGATGTTTTGGAAGCGGCTAATAAGAGTATCGGCTTGCAGCTGCTTTATAATGTCGGCTTACTCACATTTGCGAGCGACCAGGGGCCTTTCATCAGGAAGAATGTTCCTTCCGTGTTCCTCTTTGCGGGTTTGCACGATGATTATCATACGCCGGCAGACGATGTTGAAAAGATTAACTTCCGGAAAGTCGAGCGCGTGGCAAAACTGGCATTCGAAACCGTGTATCTTCTGGCTGAGACAGATAAACTCCCTCAGTACAGAGTTATGAATATGGATGAAAAAATTATTTTGGTAAAAGAATCGCTCGAGAAGCAGAAAAAGTTCAGGTCCGATCAGGAAAAGAAATAATCAAAACACTCAGAACCGGCGGATTTCCCGCCGGTTCTGTTTTAATGAGTCCTCTCGAATTTGCATAAATGCGGTTGGGATAGTTTCACCGCAACTTCGTGGTTGTGGCGGGATGTCATCGCTGATTTCCTGATAAACCGGCTCATTTGGCGGGGAAACCGGTTTTCTAAAAAATTCAAAAAAGACACTTTATTCTTTTTATTTTTATATAATCTAAGTACTTTAAAAGACACTAATTTTGTGCTTTTATACTATTAAGGTTTCTTATGAATTTTCTCCGTGTCCTCACCAACTATCTTCTCTTCTCCTTTCTCCTGATCTCTGTCAGTTTCGCAGGCAAATATGAAGAAGGGAAAGTCTATCGCCATACATTAGCCAACGGAATGACAATCCTTACTATGGAACGCAGTCTTGCTCCGCTTATCTATCACCAGTTAACTTATAAAGTGGGTTCACGTAACGAATACCGCGGCATAACGGGTATTTCGCACGTTGTTGAACATATGATGTTTAAGGGTACTCCAAAGTACGGTAAAGGAATGGCCTCAAAAACCATTACCGAAAACTCAGGTATTTTTAACGCGTTCACATCAAATGATATGACGTCTTATTATGAATATCTTCCTAAAAATAAAATTGAAGTCGCTTTCGATATAGAATCAGACAGGATGCTGAACAGCAGTTTTAATGAAAGTGAATTTAAATCTGAAGTTGAAGTTATAATCCAGGAACGCAGGATGAGAACAGAGAGCCAGGTCAGCGGCGTTCTTCGCGAACAGATGAACTCAATGGCTTACACATTCTCTCCGAACCGCGATCCGATTATCGGATGGGCGCAGGACCTCAGGTCGGTTACGCGCGAACAGGCTTATAATTATTACAAAACATACTATACGCCTAATAACGCTTTCCTGGTGCTCGTCGGCGATTTTGATACTGACGAAATAATTAAAAAAATTGAAAAATATTACGGCGGAATTCCAAAAGGCCCTGATGTTAAAGCGATGACCATTCCTTTGGAAGAACAGGTTGTACGCAAAGAATTAACCATCTATCACTCTGATATTGCAGAACCAGGCTTAAGGCTCGCTTTCCACGTCCCGACTTATGACAGCCCTGATGCAGCAGCGCTCAAATTGGGCGGACAGATACTCGCGGAAAAAAGCCGTGACGCCAGATTATACAAGCGCCTTGTGGAAAATCTACAGATTGCCACCAGCGTCGCGGGCGGATTCGGCCTGTCAAAAGATCCTTCACTCTTTAACATAAGCGCGGGCATTAAACCCGGATTCACTGTAGATACTGTAGAAAAAGTTATCTGGGAAGAAATCGCAAAAATGCAGAAAGAGCCCGTAACCGACAATGAACTGCAGAAAGTTAAAAACAAATATAAATTTAACCAGGTTACAGAGTATACTAAAAATGCCGATATCGGCGGCAGGATCAGCAATTATGAAGCATATTTCGGATGGGACTTCTTCGGCGCATTCGAGAAACAGATACTTGCCGTTACAAAGGATGATATTATCCGCGTAATGAACAAGTATTTCGCCCCGGGCAAAGTAAACGCAGCTTTTTCATTCCCGAAAGAAGGCGCCGCCAGGAAAAAGACAAGCGGCGAAGAAGGCACCGGCGATGAAGAAAAGAAAACAGACGATAATCCCGGATTCAACGCACAGGACGAAATGTTCTATTATTCGGGACTCCCGTATACAGCCACCGAACTAATTGAAAGATATCTCGCCGGTGATGATGAAGTTATAGCGCCCAAGCCTATCGCGCCGATGATCAAAACGATGAAGCTGAAAAACGGCATTACTCTTTACGCGATCGAGAACCATCTTTCACCCTCGATTTCCGTGATCGGAACATTTGAAACCGGTTATACACCGGAAAATATCGAAGGCGGAAAACCCGGCCTCTCCAGCTTTATGGCCAACGTTATGAACCGAGGAACAAAAGATATGAACTATACGCAGCTTGCTGAGCGCCTGAACTTTGTTCCTTACCAGTTTGCGGTAACCGGTTCTTTTAAGGCCTTCTATTTCCAGGGCTTTTCTCTTCTCGAGAATGCTGATGAGATGATGAAGACCGGATTCGATATGGTCGTTTATCCTCCTTTCCGCTCCGAGGACATTGATAAAGTCAGGCCGAGAGAAGTTCTTGGCGCGAAAAACCGCTTTAAGAAAACCGGAATAAAAGCATTCTACTATATGTTCAACAAAATGTTTGCGGGACACCCGGTATCGATGAACAACAGCACGGAAGCTTCAATAAAGTCAATTACCGCCGACGATATGAAGGCATACCATAAAAAATATATTAATCCCGCTAACCTTTCGATTATGATGGTCGGCGATATGACCGCTGAACAGATGCGCGACCTCGCGAATAAGTACTACGGCAGCTGGAAATCAGATGTGCCCGCCACAGAAAAGAAGGAAGTGCCAAAAGTTGCGGAATTAAAAGGGAAAGAGATAAAAGTCTTTACCGAAAAAGAATACACAGAGTGTACAATCAATATCGGTTTTGCGCCTACAAACGAGGCCAGTCCCGAAGAAGCAGAAGCCCTCGCGGTTATGAACCACGCCCTCGCGGCAAGCGCTCTTACATCCAGGATGGGTATTGAACTCCGCGACAAGCAGGGACTTATCTACGGCATTAAGAGTGAACTTTGGGACCAGAGCGAAGGATTCGGTTACTGGAAATTTAATACTAAGACCGGCCCTCAGAACACAGAAAAAGTTATCACCGGGATCTTTAAGGAAATTAAAAAATTCCTGAAAGACGGAATCACCGATGAAGAAATTGCGGCCGCGAAGAAACGCCAGATCGGTTTATTGCCGTTCTATGTAGAAACGCCCGATGACGCCGCGCAGGTAGTGTTCGATATGCTGAAAGATAAAAAGCCTTTCGATTATTTCGATAAAAAAGCTGACCGCATTAAAGCTGTTACAAAAGCCGAAGTAATGCGCGTAGCGAAAAAATATCTTACGGTTGATAATTTCATTATAGTTATCGACGGCCCGATAGAACAGAAAGATGTTGATCACATTGTAAATGAACTGTAACGATAATAAATAAAGGAGTGCGCGATGAAACTTCGCTATGTTCTTTTTGTATTATTAATTCTTTTGACCGGTTGGGCCAGCGCCCAGACCCCCGAATTCGCGTGGAGCAAAAACGGCAAGGGCATCCTGAGAGATTATACATACAGCGTGAATGTGGATTTCAACGGCTATGTATACATTACCGGCGAAACTTTTTCCGCGAACCTGACATTTGGTTCGCTCTCGCTTACATTCCTCTCCGGAACCGGCAACTGCGATTTTATACTCGGTAAGTTTGACCCGCAGGGAAATCCCGTCTGGGTAAAACAAGGCGGCGGCACATTAACTGACCGCGGCTACGGAGTTGTAACTGATTTGTCAGGTAATGTCTTTGTCACAGGCCATTACTTCGGAACCGCAACATTCGGTACGTACACAATTTCGAGTTCCGGCAACCTGGATGCTATGACTATGAAATATGATTCGTCAGGAACAATCCAGTGGCTGAAGGAAGGGAAAAGTATTTCTCAGGTCTCAACGAGGGGCATTGCGCGAGATCCGCAGGGCAACATTATTATTACCGGTTATTACGGTTCTTCAACCGTTGACTCAGTCCGGTTTGATTCGGTAAAAATTACAACGAACGGACAAAGGGACATCTTCATTGTAAAATACGACGGCAGTGGGGCCGTCCAGTGGGGCAGAACAGCCGGAAGTATTAAAAGCAGTGAGCAAGGCAACGATGTCGCTACGGATGCTGCCGGAAACATCTACGCAACCGGTGTCTATTATGATACAGCAAGTTTTTCAGGCACAACCCTTTATGGCGCGCTTGGGGAAGCTTTCGCGGCCAAATATACCGCTGCCGGCCAACTCGTATGGGCGAAAGGTATGGGCGGCGCCAAATCTGATGATGCTTCTGGTATTGCAGTTGACGCCTCCGGCAATGTTTATGTTGCCGGAAGGTTCGACAGCGCCGCGACATTTGGCGCCCAGAATATAATTGGCAAAGGCAAGCTCGATGCTTTCCTCGCCAAGTTCGATAATAACGGAAATTTCCAGTGGGTCAGGGCAATCGGCGATACGGGGAATGATTATCTGTACGATGTTGAAGTTGACCAGGCGGGAAATATTCTCGCGGTCGGAAGCTATCAGTATCTCTGTAACTTCAACGGCACTGTGGTTACAAGCAACGGGCTGGATGACGCATTCGCCGTTAAATTTGATGCTTCCGGAAATATGATCTGGTATAAGACAGCCGGCGGAAACGATGCCGATAAACTCGTTTCAATGAAACTTGACGGCGGCAACAATATTATCGCTACCGGATCTTACAAAGGCTGGTATAAAGCCGGAGTGGATTCGTTTATGACAATGGGCGTTGAGGATATAGTGTTTACTAAATTAGGAAACAATCCGGTTCCGGTAGAACTGACTTCATTTCACGCCCTGCAGTATGACGGCGAAGTCCGGCTCGAATGGACTACCGCAACCGAACTGAATAATTCCGGATTCGATATCGAAAAAAGCGCTGACGGCGTTAATTTCGAAAAAATCGGATTTGTCGCAGGTCACGGCAGCACAACACAGAAAAGCGTATATTCCTTCAGCGATAAGCAGGTGCGGGGCGGTACCACATACTATCGCCTGAGGCAGATTGATTACAGCGGAGTGAATTTCTTCTCGCATATAGTTGAAGTTGTAATTGAAAATAATTTCTCCTACGCGTTGTATGACAACTACCCTAATCCTTTTAATCCCGCTACCAGGATCAGTTTCTCGCTCGCGGAGAAATCGGCGGTTACACTGAACTTATACAATTCACTCGGTGAATTTGTAACTACAATTATAAGCGGTCAGAAAGATGCCGGAGTATACAGCATCGACTTTAATGCAACCGGCCTTTCAAGCGGAATTTATTTTTATGAACTCAGGGCAGGCGATTTCAGATCAGCCAAAAAAATGATCCTGAGCAAGTAAAATAAGGGCATTCCTGTATTTTTACCCTGTTCCGGCCGGAATTTAGAGATAAATTCCGGTCATAACGGGGCAATTCAGCAAAAATCAGCAATTATTGATGGGTGGTAACTATAATTTTTGTTGACAATATTTTTATTGTTTACTTAGTTATTACTATATAATAAAATTTATTCTTTATTTAAACTATTGTACGGAGTCCTTATGAAATATATTCGGTTACTATTCTTTTTCTGTTTTGTGATATCGCTTCAGGCGCAGGAGCTTGGAAAGTGGAACTGGCAGAATCCAAAACCTTCGGGGAACACTTACAATAATGTCGTATCAGTTAATCCCGTTGCGGCTACACCGGCCGGCATCGTTGCGGCATTTGGTGAAGGCGGTACTATGGTCAGATCAACTGACGCAGGAGCCACGTGGAGCTTTTCAATTATTGACTCTTTGTCCCGCGAGATTGAAGACGTAGACGCAGTTTCACCTGCGGTATGGTTCGGCGTGGGCGATGCGGGTTTGGTTGTAAAGACAACAGACGGCGGAGCGAGCGGTATTACTATTAACACCGGTTATACTGACCACTTCTATTCAGTTGATTTTATTAATGCGGATACCGGTTATATCGGCGGCGCCACAGGCAGGCTGATTAAAACAACAGACGGCGGCGCTACCTGGACGGCATTAACAAGCGGTGTTACAACAAGTATATACGCTTTATTTGCTCTATCGGCTGATAATGTATGGTTTGGCAGTTCTTCCACATCCGCGCTTAAGCAGTCAACCGATTACGGAGTTACCTGGACCGTAAAAACCCCATCGGGCCTTACGCAGTCAATCTGGAGCATTTACTTTACAGATGTGCTTCACGGATGGGTCGCCACACAGAACTCCGGTAAAGTTTACTACACAAAGGACGGCGGTGCTACCTGGAGTAACGCAACTGCGTTCGCCTCGGCTGTGCCGAACACCGTTTTCTTTGTTGATACTTTGACCGGATTTGTAACAAATAATAACGCACTCGGCGGAAACGTATTTAAGACTACAGACGGCGGAGTTACATATACAGGGACAGTTCTTCCTCCGGGAATCGATTTCACTTACGATGTTTCCGGAAGCGCTGCGGCTGTCTATTTAGTCGGAAGGTACGGACTTATCTACAAGAGCACGGACTTAGGCGCAACCTGGACGCCTTTGTATACTCAGGTAACAACCAGATCCTTCAGAGAAGTGAAATTTGTGACTGAAGATATTGGTTATGCTGTTGGCGGTTCTACCACCACAGCCGACTCCCTCGGGACGATCTATAAAACAACCGATGCAGGAAATACCTGGTCACTTTTCTACGGCGATCTGAGAAGTATGGTATACTCGCTTGCGATGCCATCCAGCACCACCTGGTATGCCGCTAACTATCGTAACAGGGTTTACAAGACCACTGACGGCGGCGCAACCTGGACCTGGCTCTCGACGACAAGCGCGATCTCAGGCACAACAACACTTAATAAAATTGCTTTCGCGGACAGCCTGATCGGTTTTGCCGTAAACAATGCCGGCAAGATTATGAAGACCATTAACGGCGGTACCAGCTGGGACACCGTGGCCTCACCGTTTGGAAGTTCAGCTATATACGACATGCGCCTTTTTAATGCTAATAAAGTTATTTGCGTCGGTAACGCAGCTAAAGCATTTATGACGACTGACGGCGGCACCAGCTGGACAGCGATGACGACCAATATTCCGGGTAACTTTTTCGGAGTGAATTTTTATAACGAGAACTACGGCATTATTACCGGTTATAACAGTGCTGGCCCTGCAACTGTTGCAGCCAAAACAACAGACGGCGGTTTGACCTGGACTGCATTGACGCTTCCTTCGAACCACACCATATCCTGCTATGCTGCAGTATATGAAGATACTACAACCTTCTGGATCATTGACCAGAACGGTTTTACTTCAAGAACCACAGACGGCGGTTTAACCTGGGTACAGTCAACCGCGATATCAGCTAACGGTATTTTCAGTATTGCAAAATCAGGAAAATATCTGCACGCCGTCGGTTCGGGCGGAACGATTCTGAAGTGCCAGTGGTCAACAATTATTCCGGTTGAACTCAGCTCATTCTCAGCTTCGGTTGTTGACGGTAAAGTTAACCTTAACTGGACAACCGCAACCGAAACAAACAACCGCGGATTCGAAATTCACAAGCAGTCGGGAGACGGTGCGTGGGAAGTAATCGGCTTTGTAAGCGGCGCGGGATCAACCACAGAAAAACATCAGTATTCATTCATGGATAATGAGGTTCTTTCTGTTAAAGCTTCTTACCGCCTGAGACAGATCGACTTTGACGGCGCGTCACAGTATTCGAACGTAATTGAACTCGACCCTGTAAACGCGATGTCATTTGAGCTTACTCAGAATTATCCGAATCCGTTTAATCCGACAACCAAGATTTTCTATCAGGTTGCAAACGATATGCCGGTTTCAATAGTTCTTTATGACGCTCTCGGCAAAGAAGTTAAAACGCTTGTTTCCGGCAATCACTCGGCGGGTAAATATATGATCCAGCTGAATGCTGAAAACCTTGCTTCAGGCACATACTTCTACAGAATGGATGCAGGAGCTTTTTCACAGACAAGAAAGTTAATCCTTATTAAATAACCGCGGTTTATTGAATAAATAATACTGCAAATATGATCTTATCATATACAAGCCCCTCTTCACGCTGAAGAGGGGCTTAGTGTATGAAGTTATTCTTATAATGCGCAAATACCTTTTTCTCATACTGTTTTTAATCGGATCCGTCCCGGCATTGCCGCAGGGCCTCGGTACTGTTGAAGGCCTGCTAACAAGCGACCAGGGAGAGGTCCTTTCTTTCGCCACCGTAAAGATCAAAGAATTAAACACCGGCGCTATCTCTGATATACGCGGTAAATATAAGATACAGGCAAAGGAAGGCGCGTACACCATTGAGGTTACTTATGTGGGATGCGAAAAGTATACAGATAAAGTAACAATAAAAAGAGGTGAAGTTACCGTTAAGAATATGAAACTTGTCTCTACAAGTTTTCTCATCGGTTCAATCGAAGTAGTGGCAAAGAACGACTATCTTCAGAACACGCCCGAAACAAAAACAACAATTTCTGCCGGCGAGATAGAGCATATACAGGCAAGCAGTCTCAATGACGTACTTAAATTAACACCCGGCGTTGAGACCACTAACCCCACTCTTAACAGCACTGAGAAAGCGGAAATCCGCAACGGCGATCCCATTGGAACGCAGATAATACTTGACGGCATTCCGATCACTAATAATGCTAATATGCAGATCGGAATTGGGCAGTCAACCGCGAACAGCGGTATAGACCTTCGCGCCATTCCCGCCGAGAATATCCAGGAAGTTGAAGTTATACGCGGTATTCCTTCAGTGCAGTACGGCGATCTTACCGACGGGCTGATGATCGTAAAGACAAAATCAATCGCGGAATCACCAAAGTTAAAGATGAAATATAATCCGCAGCTTTATGAATCTAACATCAGCGCGGGAATCAGGCTCGGTTCGTGGGTATTAAACGGCAATTTTAATATTGCCTCGTCAAGCCGTGACATCAGGATTGAAAACGACGGATATACGCGAATTGCCTTCCAGACTGCTCTGGAATGTTCGGATGACGAGTTCGGGACGAAGAATGTTTTTTATTTTACGCGCGCATTTGATGAGTACAAAGAAAAACCCGGCTACGCATTAAGAGAGGCCTGGTACAACAGGGACATTAACGTGAAGTACTCCGGCGACCATTTTATTATGCTTAATGAACTTGATAAGCTAAGCCTGAAAGTTTCTGTCGGTTATACATACCAGAATTCTTATAATCAACAGCTCGTATCAAGAGATAACATAGTCATATCTGACAGGACGACTGAAGGCACGCAGGAAGGCCGCATTGTTTTTGGTTCATATCTTGGCAAGAAAAATATCCGCGGCGATGTATGGAATATTTATTCCGATTTGAATTATCTGAAAAGATTTTATCTCGGTACTCCGCTTCACAATCTGCTTTTCGGATTGACATACCGCAATGATTTTAATAAAGGAGCGGGAATTATTTTTGATCCTCTTTTCCCGCCTTCAGTATCAGTAACCACACCGCGCCTGCGCAGATACGACTGGATACCGGATTATCCGATAGTCAGTTTATACGCTGAAGACAGAGTTACGGGAAATATTATTTTTCCGTTTACACTTTCAGCGGGCCTGCGCTATGAAATATTCAAGCCAACCGGCTTCGATTTAAAAGGCCTTGCCGGGAAAACGGACCTGGTGAAATCGCAGAACGGAAGTTTCCTGAATCCGCGCCTTGCGTTTTCATTTAATATTACCGAAAATACACAGATACGGCTTGGATACGGCGTAACTGCTAAATCCCCCGCGATGGGAATGATCTATGCCCAGGAAAAATATTATGATATCGTTGATACGGTGTCGGTAGTGAATCCGCAGTACGCGGACAGCAATTTTTCCCTTATCACAACTTTTATCCGCGAGCAGGCAAACAAGAATATCCGCGGTTACACGCAGAAGAAGTATGAAGTCAGCCTCGATCAGCAATGGGACCTTTTCGGTTTCACTATAACCGGCTATTATAATTCCTCAGAGGATATGTTTGAAAGCCTGAGCGAACCGACATATTATTATAAGACCTCATTTCCTCAATGGCCGGGTGCGGCCGGGTCTTCGGTATCACGCTATTATCTTGATTCTTATCAGCGCTACGGCAACTCGGGATATCTTAAAGTGAAAGGAATTGAGTTCGGAATGGGGACAAAGCGCGTTCCCGTGATCAACAGCCTGATCAAAATTGACGCCTCTTATATGCATACAGTCTCAGGAAGTGAGAACGGCTATTTCTTCAGTTCTTCACGTTTTGTAAGTGCGCTTAACAAAGAAGTGATGCCGCAGTATAATGATTATGAAAACTACAGCAAAGAACTGCTGATAAATTACAGGTTTGAAATTCAGTCCCGTGATCTTGGTATGTGGATGACGCTTCACATACAGCAGAAACTGATCGAGATAGACGGCCGCAGCGGTTACGGTGATACACTCGCGATCGGATATTACAGCAAGGATGACGGTCTGGTTAAAATACCTGAAGACCAGCGCGCGTCAGCAGCATATTCCGGTATGGTCAGAAACATCCAGCCTTATGAATTGTTTGAAGAAGACAGGCCCAACAAATGGCTGTTCAATCTTAAAGTCAGTAAGTCCCTCTGGAAGGGCGCGGTTGTGTCTTTTTATGTTAATAACTTTTTTAATAACAGGCCTTTATATCAGCTGCGCAGAAGTTCGGCGGCATCGCCGGGATACGACCGCAGGAATCCCGATATTTTCTACGGCCTGGATTTTAATACGATGATTGATCTATGGTAAACAGATTTATATATACTCTTCGCGTCCTGACGCCGGTGTTGCTGGCGCTCTTTGCCTCTTCCTGCTCTATGCTTCTGGAAGATGATGTCCCGACAGTAGCTGAAAGAAAAACCAATTTTACGGTTCAGTTAAAAGACAAGTCCGCGTTTATGCAGACACTTTTCGGCAGCGAGAATGTCCGGAACGCGAAAATTTTGCTTCAGTCTCCTTCGCTCGGAAACACTTATGAATTTTACTCCGACACAAACGGAGCCGTTACTATAACAGGACTTCTCTCCGGGAAGTATTTTGTCAGCGTTGAGCGCGCGATGACTGCAGCCGAAATGACAACTATAACAGGCAGCGCGGCATCAGGCTATTCTCTCGTTAATAAGGAAGTGAGAAGCATCGAACTTATCGCGGGTGATAATGCTCCGATAGTTCTTCGCCTTGATATAAGAGTCGGCGCTACCCCTCTGATCATAAGCGAAATATATGCGTGCGGCCCTCCGGGATCCGGCCTCTACTATCACGATAAATATGTTGAAGTATATAATCAGTCCGATTCCGTGATCTATCTTGACGGCTTAATCGTGGCTGTAATTTATTCGAGTTCATATCTCGGGCTGAATTACCGCGATGATCCGGCGTATATACATTCAAAAAGCATCTGGATGTTTCCCGGGACCGGGCGCGATTACCCGATTCAGCCGGGACAGTTTGTCGTTTGCGCCGAAGACGCGATTGATCACAGGATGAACGCGCCGCTCAGTGTTGACCTTACGAGCGCGCCGTTTGAATTTTACAAAGATGACGCACCGGATATTGACAATCCTGCCGTTCCGAATATGATACGTATTTACCAGGAAGCCGGCAACGACTGGCTTATCGGCGGTGAAAAAGGAGCGCTTGCTATCGCGCGTTTTCCGGCGGATTCGCTTATTCCTTACAACGATGAATTTTTAATCCCGTACACGGCAGTTCTCGACGCAGTTGAGTATATGTCCGATCCCACACTGCTTGATAAAAAAACCGTGAACCCGTCGCTTGATGCAGGTTCGGCAGGGGGAATTCAGTTCTATACCGGTAAATCAATGGAGAGGAAAAAACTTTCGGATGTGCCAAGAATAATTCTTCGTGATGAAAATAATTCATCCTTTGATTATGAAATTATTCCCGGGCCTACACCCGGCGGGCATCATTAACAATTAACAATTATCAATTATCAATTATCAATTAACAATTATCAATTATCAATTATCAATTATCAATTATTAATTATCTGTTATCAATTGTCAATTAGAATATAGATGGATCTTTCGCGGAAAATAACTTTTGCTTTTATTGCTTTGGCGATGAATCTTTACGGACAGGCTGAAAACCCGTTTCTGTTTGATTTATCGTCCCACAATAATTTTTCCGTACCTGAACTGAAAAACAGGCTTATTCATACAAACGAACATTTTGAACTTTATTCAGAGTATAACTCATCTTCCGGTTCTTTCCGCAGATTTGTTGACCCCTCTGCATCACTGAACGCTGTGGTTGGGTTCAAAGGATTTAAGGTGATCGATGATGACCAGTCATTCAGGGGAGAGTTTAAGGTGTTCAAACAGATCCGCAGAAACTGGAACTGGATTTTTGTTCGTGACTATCAGGGATTTAATCCGAATCTGATCGGCGACAGCACATCAGGCACATCCCGCTACAACGGGATAGAAATGAGCGCTGACTATAATTACCGTTTCAATTCAACTGACGCGGTGAATGCAAAGCTTTCTTATCTTGTTGATGAAGGATTAAAACAGATCACTCCGCGCCCCGTATCGGAACACAGAGATATTAAATTTGAGCTGAACGGAAGTTACGGCTTCTTAAAGTCATTCACTGCTGATGCGGGAGTGGTTGTCGGCGATCTTAACGAGTCGATCAGTTACCGTGAAGATGAAGGGGGAGTAACCCAGGAAACAATTCTCCTGAAGTTTTCCGGAATCGATCTTCCTACGGTTGTCAGGAAAAAAACAGAATCACGCTACCAGTACCTGAATCTTTACGGCGGAAATTTCAAATTGAACTGGCTTATAACAGACGGCCTCAAAACTTCTTTCGGATACAGCGGGACTCTGATTAAGAGTATCCAGAAAGACGATGCGCTGGATCCCCGGCTTGCAGGGTATTTCCGCAGCCTTTCTGATAAAGTAAATTTTGATATCAATTATGCATTAAACCAATCTAATACATTTAAGTTAAATATAGAATACAATAACGGCCTCGACTGGAGCCGTGCCCCTGAGCGGAATGTGCTCTATTCAGAAATTAAAAATAATAAACTCTCCGCTGATCTTTCACACGAGTACGTTATGAGCGGCGAATTGATTTTATTCTATGGACTCCAGTACTCAATATATCAGATAAATTACGATGATTATTACAGCGGAGCATTTCTTTACAAGAAAAAAAATACAGTATCGGGAAAGGCCGGTTTCTCTTATTATCTTTCAGAGGACCTATCATTCGCCGGGAATTTGTACTATGGCGCCGACCACCATATCGACGGATACATAAATCTGCCTTCTGCCGCGACAGGTTACTTTGCGTACCGCCGCGGTGACCTGCAATATCTTTATGCTGATTTGAACTATTTCGGAATCAGCGCTGAAGCAAAGATTAAGATAAGCAGGGGCAATTACCTCTATCCCCGCGCCGGTTTTTCTTTACTGAGTCCGCAGAACGGTTATTTTTCTTCAGGAACTAATCAATTTTATATAAACATAAGTTATCTCACAGATATTTAGGACCAAGATGAAAACAAAGAGCTTCATCATAATATTATTCCTTTTCATCTCACAGACAGTTTTCCCGCAGCTTAAAGTCCTCCTTGAACCGGACATAAAAGAGTTTATGCGTGATATGTATTTCGTTAACACTTCCGTGGGGTGGATGGCCGGAAGCAAAGGATTTATTTATAAAACTACCAACGGCGGTTCAAGCTGGGTTCAGCAGGTTTCCGGAGTTACCAAAGACATAAACAAAATATTCTTTTTGAATGAGAATACCGGCTGGGCAGGAACATTGGCCGGCTCAGTGCTAAAGACTACCGACGGCGGCGCTGTCTGGACGGAGACGGTTTTCAGCACGATACGACCCCTCGTTACTTTTACACTTATGGATATCCTCCAATTTACGGATGAGAACACCGGATTTATTTCCGCGGGAGCGCTGAAAAGCATTTTTCTGCTGAAAACCACTAACGGCGGGACAAACTGGTCGGTTGTAGATTCACTTGTAAGTACTGTGGACCGGCGCTGGTATGATCTGTCGTTCATCGGCTCGCAGGGGATGACTGTCGGCAATAAGAACAACATTCAGAAGATTTCCAAAAACCTGGGACAGACCTGGGCGCTTGCAGGAACCATTAACGACGGCTTCTTCGGAATGCAGAAATCCGTGCACTGGCTTGATCCGCAGACTGTCGTTACAATGGGTGAAGGCCTGGAGTTCAGCGGAGTGCCGACGCCTATATATAAATCAGTGGATACCGGCAAAACCTGGACAAAAGTCAGCACGTCCCTTACATTCAATAAATATGACAGGATCAAAGACGGTTACTTCAAAGATCCGCAGAATGGTGTGGGTGTCGGTAACAATGGTTTCAGCAGGGTATTTGTTGTAAATACTACAGACGCCGGTGCAACCTGGACCAGTTCAACGGCTGACTTCGCGGTCGGGCTGCAGGCGATTTCCGGTTTCGGAGATACACTTTTTTCTATGGGTTCCAGCGGGCGAATACTGAAGTCAAATAATTTTGGCACATCGTGGCAGAGTTTGCCGTATAAGACCGCGGCTGCAATTTACGGACTGGAATTGAAGAAAGATAAGGGATTCGCTGTAACATCTAATGGCGACTTTTATTACTCATCAGATTACGGTAATAACTGGCAATACCGTTCGAGCACCGGCGCGAACAATGCTTATTCGATGACATTTGTAAACGATTCAGTCGGATTCATACATAAAGAAAACAGGCATATTGTTAAAACCACTAATGCCGGGTTAACCTGGCGCACAGTTCTCGAACCGGTTGGCTTTAACTCCCGTAATAAAGTGGGCGGAATCGCTTTCGGAGATGCAAACACAGGTTATGCCTGGATGAGTTTAAACGACTACCCGAATTATTTTATATTTAAGTCCACTGATGCAGGAGAGACCTGGAACCAGATTTATACAGTAAGCGGTCCGGGATATATTTCCGGAAATCTTGTGGCTTTCGACGCGAACAATGTTACTATACTTGGGCCGGACAGATGGGTGCTTACCACTACGGACGGGGGCGCTACCTGGGCACAGGCCGCACAGAACGGTTTCCCGGACGGTTTCACGAATAAAGATTATGAGGACGTAGTCAAGTTCGGTGAATCTAAAGCATACGCTATCGGTATACCGTTTATTGCTTATACAAGTGATAAAGGGCAGACCTGGAGTTATGTTGATCACGGGCTTACAGGGTTTGACTCTTCTTTTTATACTATTTCATTTTCGGGGGACACACTCGGAGTGATCGGGTGTTATGACGGATCAATTATAAAAGCAGAGCACGGCGGTTTGTCGTGGTCGGTTGACTCAACATACCGCGGGCAGTATTATTTATTCAGTTCGGATATAAATGAAAAAGGAAAAATGATTTTCGGGACTTCATCAGGTGTGATAATCGGGGAAGAAACTGTGATTTCAGTCGGAACCGGCGACGAGGCGGAATTGCTGAACAGTTTTAACCTGGAACAGAACTATCCAAATCCTTTTAATCCGGAAACTAAGATCGGCTACTCTCTTAATTCCGGCAGTAAAGTTACATTAACTGTTTATGACGTACTCGGAAACGAAGTTGCCAGGCTTGTCGACGGCTTCCAAAGCGCAGGAAATCATTCGGTTGTATTCAGTCCTTCCTCGGGAGGAAAAACGCTGAGCAGCGGAGTCTATCTTTACCGGCTGCAATGCGGAGCGCAAAGCAAAATTAACAAAATGATCTATTTACAATAACGGAAACCGGTTTTTTTAATGAATTATCTGAAGTTCTTTTTTATTGTTCTCTTTTGTTCAGGTGTTTTGCTATCACAGAATATCGAAATTGTTAAACCTGTAAAAATATTCAGTACATCTTTTGCGATAGTTGTTGATTCTAAGACTTACTCAGAGTGTAAGCAGTCAGTTCTGAATTATAAGCAGTCTGTCGAAAACGATTCTCTTTCAGCGTATATACTAGTGTCAGACTGGAATGATCCCCGGACCATCCGCAATGAGTTAAAAAAGCTTTATGACAGCAAGCCGAAACTTGAAGGGGCTGTTTTCATCGGGGATGTTCCCATCCCGATGATTCGGAATGCTCAGCATATGACAAGCGCGTTCAAACTCGATGAGGAACGTTATCCGTGGTTCAGGTCAGCCTGCCCGTCGGACAGGTTCTATGAAGATTTCGACCTGAAATTTAACTTTCTGAGCAAAGATACGGTCCATACTTTATGTTATTATTACAGCCTGGCGCCGGAGTCACCGCAGAAAATTCAGAAAGAAATTTATTCCGCCCGGATGAAACCATCCGGCACGGACATTGATAAATACGCGCTGATCAGGAAGTACCTCGACAGAGTGGTAAAACAAAAAGAGAAAGCGATAGAATTAAATCACGCTTTTGTCTTCACCGGCCACGGCTACAACTCCGAATCGCTCGATTCCTGGGCTGATGAACGTATGCTGATGAAAGAACTCTTCCCGGATCTGTATAAGGGAGGCGGAAGGATGGAGTTCTGGAACCACGCAATGTCCCGTGAGATAAAAGATATAGTTCTTGCCAAACTGCAGGAACCTGAAATGGATATGGCCATTTTCCACGCGCACGGCGATGTTGATATGCAGCTTCTAGCGAGTTATCCGATTCCGGCAAACGCGCAGGAAAATATTGAGGCGGTAAAAATGTTCTTCCGCAGTAAAGTCCGCACTGCTAAAGAGAGGAAGCAGAATGTTGACGAAGCAATAAAATATTACAAGACAGGATACGATGTGCCGGATTCGTGGTTTGATGGAATCTTTTCTGATTCTCTGATCGCGGCTGATTCTATTCTGAATTACAAGCTTGACATATATCTAAATGATATAAGGAACATTAAGCCGTATCCTAAATATGTTATGTTCGATGAGTGTTTCAACGGCTCGTATCATCAGGACGAATATGTCGCGGGTGAATATGTGTTCGGTAACGGCGAAGTGATCACAGGCGAAGGCAATGCCGTAAACTGTTTGCAGGACAAATATGCGGATGAACTTATCGGATTATTTAATTATGGTATCCGCGCCGGCTTAAGGCACAGGGAAATAAATAACCTTGAAACTCATCTCATCGGTGACCCTACATTCAGATTTGCTAACCAGGAGAAAATAAACTTTAATTATCTGCTCTCTGAAGAATTGAGAAAAAATGAAACGCTGTGGAAAGTACTTTCATCCTCACAGTATCCTGTTCTAAGGTCACTTGCTTACAGGAGGCTGAAAGAAATGAAAGGGAGTTCGGTTTCCGCTCAGCTGCTTAAAGCGTATAAGGAAGAAGCGTCTTATGAAGTGCGAACAACTTTATTCAAACTATTGGCAGAATGCAATGATGAAAACACTCTCACCGCTCTCAGTTTGTCAATAAATGATCCGTACGAATTTGTACGCAGAAAGACAGCGGAAATTATGGGAGAAACAGGAGACCGGCGCTTCATTGCTCCGCTTGCCAAAAGTATCATCACGGATGTATCTGACCGTGTTGCTTACTCGGCAAGAGAATCGATAGGTTACCTTGGGATAGAGGAAAGCGGAAAAGTTTTTGAACAGGTTATTAATGCTTATCCTGTGAGTGAAAGAAATACCAATATGCTTGAGCGTTTTAAAGGCACGGTTAACAGAAACAAAACTTGGGTCTACGATGAGCTGCTTAAGAATATCTGCAGTGATACACTCAAATTAAAAAGCCGCCTTTCCGAGGCACGGACTTTCCGTAATTACAAGTTTCACGAAGTTATCCCTCAGATATTAAAAGTAGTAGAGGACCCGAAGCAGCCCGAGCAACTAAGGACGCATTGCGCGGAAGCGCTTGGATGGTTTAATATTTCCAACAGAAGATTTAAAATTATTGCCGGTTTGAAGAACGTTGCGAAGCAGGATGGTCTCCCCGCAGCATTGAAAGCCGAAATCACACGGTCAATTAACCGACTTGAAACCGGCCCAAACGATGTGATGCTACCCTAAAGATGTAAAAGACATTGTACCTTGGTTCAGCAAACAGAGAGTGCTGCGGATACTCGTAACACGGTTTAGCAAACCGTTCGTGCGTAAATATATCGATTGCTCTTTACAAGTTGATAGTTTATAAAAGGAAGTCCTGTTAAACATCGCCGCCGCGGATTGCTAATCCGCGCTACGGAAACACGTAACACGGTTTAGTAAACCGTGCGTGCTTAGTTTGATCGATGACTAATAATAATCCCCGGGCAAAGAACAAATACGCATTAATAAAAAGAGGGCTTGTACCTGGTAGTTCTGTTGAACTGAGCCGCCGCGGATTGCTAATCCGCGCTACGGGTTATTTTATTAGTAATATTTTTTTAACGACATTTTGTCCTGCTGCCTGCAACTGTAATATATAGATTCCTGTTTGCAGTGACTGTCCTCGATCATTCGCAATTATTATTGCCGGGAAATCTATGCTGTATGCACCCGGCGATTTAGTTTCATTTACAAGCGTGGCAATCTTCCTCCCAAGAAAATCGAAAATGATTAAACGTACTGAACAGAGATCATTTGCGGCGGCAGAGCGGGGAATTTGATAATTAATAGTTGCGGCGCTGCTAAGTGGATTAGGGTAAACCTCCAGCGATAAGGTATTATTTGCAGGTTCGGTTTTGACTTCAATAATATCCGAGTAATTCACACCTCCGGTCAGGTCAATTTGCTTTAATCTGTATTTATTGGCCGTTCCGGTTGAACTGTGATCAGTATATGAGTAATCCGTTTTGTCCGCCGTTGACCCTTTCCCCGCGGCAAAACCAATGGTTGTAAAATTATGCTCATCCTGCCTTTGAACCTCGAACCCGTAGTTGTTCCTCTCCGTTTCGGTCGTCCACTTCAGTAATACATTACCATTAACGTATGTTCCGTAAAAGGAAGTTAATTCAACAGGTACTACATCGCCTGTTTTGATTAACCATACGTCGTGAACTCCCGCACCGCGGGAAAGAGTATGCCCTGTGATAACATAACCTCCGCCACCGGTTACATCGACAGAATATCCTACGTCTGAAGCGGTGCCGCCATACGTTTTATTCCATATCATATTACCTGATGAATCGGTTTTGATAAGCCAGATATCATCACCCCCGGCGCCATAAGAGAGTGTGTATCCCGCAATGATGTAACCGCCGTTGGCATCCAGCTGAATCGAGTTGCCGTAATCCCTTCCGGATCCGCCGAAAGTTTTCATCCAAAGCTGGTTGCCCTCATTGTCAGTTTTAATTAATAGCACGTCGTCATTTCCTGCACCGTAGGAAGCAGTATATCCCGTAAAGATATATCCTCCGTCGCGTGTCTGCTGCACCCAGTAGCCCCGGTCAACATCAGTTCCGCCGTATGCCTTACTCCATTCCTGGTTTCCCGCAGAGTCAGTTTTAACAAGCCAGGCATTTCCTACCGCCTGCGGACCAAGAGAGAATGTCCAGCCTGTTGCGATGAAACCGCCGTCAGATGTCTGCTGAACCGAACGGAAGCCGTCAGAACTCAAACCTCCAAGAGTTTTTCTCCATACCTCATTACCGGCGGCGGTGACTTTGATCAGCCAGCCGTCCCTGCTTCCGGCTCCGAAAGATGAAGTGGCTCCGGCAGCAATGTAACCCCCATCGCGGAGCTGCAGAACTGAGTATCCTTCTTCATCGGAGGAGCCGCCGAAATACCGGCTCCAGGTTTCTATACCGGATGAATCAGTCTTTGTTATGAATAGGTCTTTTAGTCCCGAGCCAAATGAACTTGTATAACCCGTTAATATATATCCGCCGTCATTTGCAGGCTGAACGGATGCGCCTTCATCGTCACTGTTGCCGCCGAAGGTTTTATTCCACAACATTTCGCCGGTCCTATCGGTTTTTATCAGCCATACATTGCGTCCGCTTGCAGTCCCAAACGAACGTGTATATCCGGTTATGATGTAACAATTGTCAGGAGTTTGTTTTACGCAATACCCTACGTCAATATTGGTTCCTCCGTAAGTTCTTGTCCAAAGTGTATCGGGCTGGAGAAGCGCCTTGGCATCAGCGCAAAAAAAGAAGAAGAATGCCGGAAGGCAGATCAAAGCAGAATAAATTTTAAGTGACATAACCTATTCCTGTATTAAAGACGGAATCCTAAAGATAATCAGAGTACTGATTTTTAGGCGATGTCGAAAGATATAAGTTTTGGAACCGATTTTCAAACAGGTATAATTCTGCCGGAGTATTTCTTAAGCGGCAAACCTCGTTACCACTGTGCGAGATCAGATACGATTGCTGCTTTAGATTCTATTCTTTTGGGCAATTCTGAGAAGCACACCGGGGATTATCAAATACTTGCCGCAATTCTCCGGAAGTGATAACCGTAGACAACAAGAGTCATTGCCATTGAAAACTTTTTCGGATATTTAAATAAGCTGTAAACAAATGTATTCCAGAAATGCCTTTTGCCGCGTTCGAGTATGCCAATCTTCCATATCAGCCTTACGAATGCTTTTACTTCTTTCCACGAAATCACATTTTTCTTCCACGCCGGGGCTTTGTATTCCTGCAGGAATGTTTTTATTCTGTTATAATACTCGGTTGGCGAATAGATCGTGTGGATGATCTGCGAATATCCCCGGATAAGTTCCTGGTAATTCATTTTTGGGATGATGTTAGTCGCGCCGTCCATATTATTTCCGCCCCATCCCTCAAGAAGGCGCTTCTCTTCTTTTAATCTTTTGAATAAGTGTGTGCCGTACGGAGCGTTGAGCAGCCCAACCATCGCCGCGGCAATTCCGCTCTTACGTATGAACTTTATCTGCTGTTCAAAAATATCGGGTGTATCATTATCGAAGCCTATGATAAATCCTGCAGAAACCATTATCCCTTTTCCCTGAAGCTTTTTAATTGCTTTTATAAGATCGGTTTTGATGTTCTGCGATTTTCCGCATTCATCAAGGCTTTTTTCATTTGGTGTTTCAATGCCGATAAAGATGCTTCCGAATCCTGCATCAACCATCATCTGAAGAAGCGTATCGTCGTCAGCAAGGTTTATAGAAGCTTCGGTTATGAAATGGTATGGATACTTCCTGGCTTTCTGCCATTTGATAAGTTCGGGAAGTATTACGTTTTTCAGCTCGCGCTTGTTACCGATAAAATTATCATCAACAACGCTGATATCGCCGCGGTAACCGAATTCATACAATCTGTTCAGCTCGCCAAGGAACTGCGAGATAGATTTTGTTCTTGGCCTTCTGCCGTTCAGAACTGTTATGCTGCAGAATTCGCAGTCATAGGGGCATCCGCGCGAATACTGCATACTGAGTGAAGCATATTTCTTTACATCCAGCAGTTCCCACATCGGAACCGGGGTAAGTGCCACATCCGGGAATTCGCTGCTTTTGTATACATATTCCGGCGTTCCGTTTTCGAGGTCCTTCAAAAAACGGGGGAGGGTATTTTCGGCTTCATTCAGAACAAAATGATCGACGCCCTGGAACTCGTTATACTGCATAGTAAATAAAGGACCGCCTCCTACGATCTTCGTACCCAGTTTATTGCATCTTCTTATAATTTCCTTGATGGCGGTCTGGTGCACGTTCATTCCGCTGAGGAAGACATAATCCGCCCATAGAATATCTTTATCTTTCAGTACCGCAACATTACAATCGATAAGTTTCTTTTCCCAGTC
>CAIMOS010000112.1 GCA_903843135.1 uncultured Ignavibacteriales bacterium
ACCATATTCCGGAATTTGTTTCTTTCAGGAACGCACACTCTGACCTGGCCTGCAATAAAATACTTGAGGCTTATCAGCAGGATGCGCCCGTATGGGCTGCAGAGTTTCAATCAGGGTCAAGAGAACATCATGTAAGGGCATATCCGGAAGATCTTGAAACATTTTATTTTGCTTCCGTAGCCCACGGTATGCGCGGGTTCAATTATTATATGTTCTCGCAGGGAATCAATCCGGAAGGGAAAGGATTTTACGGAAAAACATTTTATTATCAGACTGCCCTTGACGCGAAAGCTAATGTACAGCCATTATTTAGCAGAATAAAAAAGATAAACAACTTTCTGAAAAAGGAAGGTGAAGATTTCGTTTCTTCAGAGACCAGATCCTCCGTCTGTATTGGCCTTTATAAACCATATTTCTACACTGAAGTAATCAGTTCCCAACTGCTAAGAGGGACAAAGCTGAACGTGGGAGAACTTGGGCTTTATATTGATCCGAGATTTTTACGAGAAGAAATTCTATTCAACGGAGTGATGCGGGTGATGCAGGCACTCAACTATAATTATGATGTAAAGGATCTTCAGGAGAGCAGTCTTGACAATTTATTAGCTTACGATCAGCTCTGGATTACGTCCGCCGAATTTATGGATGCCGCAACTCAGAATTTATTGGCAGATTATGTGAGCAAAGGCGGCCACCTTGTGTTGTATCCGGCTGTACCAACAAAAGACCTGTATCTCAATAAGTGTATCGTGCTGAAGGAAAGATTAGATATTAATTTTACGATGGAAAGCAGCGGCAACAAGGTTAATATTCTTGGAATTAATGATGTTTATACAAATTACCAGCCGAAGCAGATTTTCACAGCAGAAGAAAGTGATTGCATTGCAACCACCACGGACGGAAAGATATGCGGCGTACGTAAAAAAGTTGGTCTTGGCACAGCAACAGTCCTTGGTATTGCGATAGGATACTCGAGCAGCGAACATCTGGAAGTTTATGATAAATTAGTTTCGGCAGACGGAATTAAAAAATCGGCGAAGTTAACTGATCCTGAAATTAATTATGTCGAAAGAACCGGGAAAAAGTTTAAGTATAAATTCTTTATTAATTACCATAACGAAAAGAAGAGTCTGACTTATAAAAAGAATAAATTTACTGTAGGTCCTTTGTCGTACAAGATGATTAAAGAAAAGATATAATAAGATTTTACAACGAGGTTTAAAGTGCGGTTGAGTTTAGTTGCCTTTTTTCTGTCTATATTTATGGCTTCCGGATTCACCTCCGGTTCCCTGGCGGATACAATTCCCCCCGGTATGCCTGCCGGCGTGCGTGCAATCTCTTATGAAAAACATATCGACATTATCTGGGACAGCAATCCGGAATCAGACCTCGGCGGATACAGGATCTATAAAAAAGGAAGCAGCGGCTATGAGCTTTTTGCGAACATAGGCGGAAGGCAGCAATGGTTTTACGAATGGTACGGATCGCCGGGAGTTGCAGGTTCTTACAAAGTATCAGCCTATGATGTCTACGGAAATGAATCACCGCTCAGTGATAGCGTAAATACATTTACCAAAGAAATGACGGATGATGAGTTTCTGGATATGACTCAGCGCGCGACATTCAGATATTTTTATGATTACGCCCATCCTTACAGCGGCCTTGCTCGCGAACGTTACGGAAGCGGAAATACGGTTACGATAGGCGGCAGCGGTTTTGGTGTTATGGCTTTAATTGTCGGTGTGGACAGGGGATATATTACGCGCCAGCAGGGAAGAGAAAGAATGATAAAAATATTAAACTTCCTGACTAACCGTGCGCAAAGGTACCACGGAGTATATTCCCACTGGCTTGACGGTGAGACCGGAACAACCATTCCGTTCAGTACATATGATAACGGCGGCGATCTTGTTGAAACATCGTTTATGCTTCAGGGGCTTCTGGCAGCCAGGCAGTACTTTGATGATAGCGATACAAATGAAGTGAAAATTCGAAGTATGATCACTGCTATCTGGGAAGGCACGGAGTTCACCTGGTACAGGCGCGCTTCTTTCAGCCCGTATCTCTACTGGCACTGGTCGCCAAACTACGGCTGGCAGATGAATTTTAAACTTGTGGGTTGGAACGAGACTATGATCTGCTATTTGCTTGGTATTGCGTCCCCAACATATAAGATACTTGCAAGTTCTTTCGCGCAGGGGTTTGCCAGCGGTTCTTATCTCAACGGTATGTCTTTCTATGGCTATAAATTATGGGTTGGCCCTAATAATGGCGGGCCTCTGTTCTTTGCGCATTACTCGTTCCTCGGTTTCGACCCGCGAGGCAAGAAGGATGCGTATACAAATTATTTTATGAACAACCGCAATCATACACTCATCAACAGGGCTTACTGCATTGCAAATCCCAAAAGCCACCAGGGTTACAATGCGAACAGTTGGGGGCTGACCGCGAGTGATAATCCCTGGGGATACCTTGCCCACGAACCCGGAAGCAATGATAACGGAACAATCGCACCGACGGCGGCCCTGTCGTCTATGCCTTACACTCCCACTGAATCTATCAACACTCTCAAGAATTTATACCGTACGCACGGAAACAAATTGTGGGGATCTTACGGATTCAGGGATGCTTTTAATATGAATCAGAACTGGTTTGCATCTTCGTATCTTGCAATTGATCAGGGCCCGATAATAGTAATGATTGAAAACTACCGGTCACAGCTTCTGTGGAATAAATTTATGGCGAATCCCGAAATACAGATTATGGTAGATTCCCTCTTCGTTCCGGATTCAACAACCGCAGTCCGGAATGAACAAAAAGATGATGAATCTTTTCGTCTGGCCGGATCTTACCCGAATCCGTTTGTCCACTCGACGGTAATCGCCTTCACACTCGATTCAGATGAAGCGGTCGAAATCGGGATTTATAATTTGCTCGGCAGCAAGGTGAGAAATATTTCAAACCGTGTATTTCAACGCGGTGAGAATGAAGTTGTTTGGGACGGCAAAGATGACAATCAATGTGAAGTTGGTACGGGAGTATATATATACAGGATCGCGGCCGGCAATAAAATTCTCAGCGGCAAGTTAGTATCGCTGAAATGAAACGGTTTTTTATACTCTTATTAACTGCACTTGCCTTATTCTCTGCGGGATGCGGTAAACAGAATTCCGACAAAGAGTTAATAACGTTCTGGGCAATCGGAGCTGAGGGTGAGAAAGTATCCGGATTAATACCGCAGTTTGAAAAAGAAAACCCGGGAATAAAAGTTAAAGTGCAGCAGATTCCGTGGACAGCCGCACACGAAAAACTTATTACTGCCTATGCCAGTGAAACCTTGCCTGATATTTTTCAACTCGGCAACACCTGGATACCGGAATTCCAGGCGCTTAACTCGTTAGAACCTCTTGATAAATACCTGATGCGGGATTCGGTCGCGCCGGAGTCGTTCTTTCCCGGTATATGGGATTCAAATGTAATTGACTCCGTCCTGTACGCTCTTCCCTGGTACGTAGATACGAGACTGCTATTTTACCGCAAGGATATATTCGAAAAAGCAGGATTCAACAGACCGCCTGAAAGTTGGGATGAACTTTATACTTACGCCGAAACTATAAAGAAAAAAAATCTTTCTAAATATCCGCTGTTTCTTCCGACTAACGAATGGAATCCATACATAATCTTCGGTATTCAGAACGGTTCAACGATACTGAAGAACAATAATTCTTACGGAGATTTCAACGGACCCCGGTTCCGCGAGGCGATGCGGTATGTATCGAAATATTTTTATAACGGCTTATCGCCAATAGATATGACCGCGGTGACAAATGCTTATCAGGCCTTCGAAGAAGGTTACTTTATGATGTGGATTACCGGTCCGTGGAACATTCAGGAAATGAGAACCCGCTTGTCTCCCGCAATGCAGGATAAGTGGATGACGGCGCCTCTTCCCGGCAGACACGGAGAATATCCGGGAGTTTCGTTGGCAGGAGGATCCAGTCTGGTTCTCGGAAAAACATCTTCCAAAAAAGAGAGTGCCTGGAAGTTTATTAAATACTTAACACGTGCGGACGTACAAGTAGAGTTCTTCAGGCTCGTAACATCTCTTCCGTCGGTGATGAAAGCGTGGGAATCCCCGGAATTAAGAGATAACAAATACCTTGCGGCTTTTTATATGCAATTACAACACACAACTCCAACACCTAAAATACCGGAGTGGGAACAAATCGTCTTTGCAAAGATACAGCAGTCGGTTGAACTGTTGGCAGCCAAAAAACTTACGGTTGACGAAACTGTTACCAAGATAAATAACGAGGCAAACTCCATTCTCGAAAAGAGAAGGTGGATGCTTTCGCAGAAGGTGAATTAGCCGGTGTTCTCAAAAACCAGACTCAGCGCCTTAATACTTTTCCTTGGTCCGTCACTTCTGGTGATATTTACTTTTTTCTTCTTGCCGGTAATTGCCGCGCTTATTATGAGTTTTACTGATTTTGATATATACGCATTAGGCAATCTTAGTTATCTCCGTTTTGTCGGACTGCGTAATTACCTTAGGCTTCTCGAAGACCCTCTCTTCTGGACTTCCGTAAAAAATACTTTTTATTTTGTTCTGGCAGGCGGGCCGCTTTCCGTTGCAGTTTCACTTAGCGCCGCGCTGCTTCTGAACACAAAGCTGATCAAATTTAAAGGACTGTTCAGAGTTACCTACTTCCTTCCGGTTGTTACAACCCTTGTGGCTGTTGCAGTTATCTGGAGATTTATATACCATCCAAGATTCGGTATTATTAATTATGTGCTCGGACTAATTGGGCTGACTCCGATTGACTGGCTCGGTGACCCGGCGTTTTCAATGCCGGCGCTTATTCTTATGGCGGTCTGGAAGAACTTTGGTTATAATATGATAATATTTATTGCAGGGCTTCAGAACATTCCGGAAGATCTCTATGAAGCCGCTGATATTGAAGGCGCTTCCGCGTGGCAGCAATTTTGGTCAATTACGATCCCGCAGTTAGCTCCAACGACACTTTTTATCAGTGTTATAACTATGATAGGTTATTTCCAATTATTCGCCGAGCCCTATGTTATGACTCAGGGAGGGCCGTTAAGCAGCACACTCAGCGTTGTGCTTTATATGTACCAGGAAGGCTTCCGCTGGTGGAACATCGGGTATTCGACTTCGATCGCCTTTATGCTTTTTTTGCTGATCTTAATCGGTACGGTCATACAATTCCGCCTGCAGAAGGACACTGAATGAAAAATGTAAAGAAAATAATTCTGTATACTGTGGTGGTCCTGCTTGCAGTTATTACATTTCTTCCTTTTCTCTGGATGATATCCGCTTCGTTTATGCATCCCGGAGAATCCAGCGCATATCCGCCCAGACTGTTCCCCTCCGATTTTACATTGATGCACTATAAAGACCTTTTTACCAGGCTGAATCTTACGACATATCTTCTGAACAGTTTGGTGATTTCACTTGGCGTCACATTCTTTTCTTTATTCCTGAATTCAATGGCGGGATATGCATTCGCCAAGTACCGCTTTGCAGGGAAAAAGAAAATTTTCAGTCTTCTGTTAAGTTCGATGATTATACCCGGTCAGGTAACAATGCTTCCGGTGTTCCTCTTGTTAAAATCGCTTGGACTGATAAATACCTATTGGGCTATCATCATTCCCGGGATGGCAAGCATATTCGGTATTTTCCTGATTCGTCAGTTTGCAATGGGTATACCCGACAGCCTTATCGAAGCCGCTAAAATTGACGGGGCAGGGGACACCGAGGTTTATCTGCGTATCATTCTGCCTTTATGCCGGCCGATACTTCTGACATTGGGAATATTCACGTTTATGGGCACCTGGAACGACTTCCTTTGGCCTTTGATCGTAATGACTGATTCTTCGAAATACACTATGCCTGTGGCGCTGGCAAACCTGATGGGAGAGCACGTTCAGGATACGGAGTTAATGATGGCTGGTTCGGTGCTCACGATCCTGCCGGTCGTACTCGTTTTCCTCGCCCTTCAGAAGTATTATATAAAGGGAATTATGATGGGGAGCGTTAAGGGATAATATTCATAAAGTAAAAGACGGTTGTTCGGGAAGACAACAAAAAAGAAAATTTCCCGTTATAAAGATTTCAATGATATGATGAATCTTCAAACTTCTGATCCGGTGAATGATCCTGCTCAACAATGTCAAAACCTTTCACAAGTCTGAGAAAAGGTCAGACTTCCTCGCTTAAGCCGACTAATTACCTATGACTTCCTTGGTCTCTGAAAGAAACCAAATACCTGAGTTTTTCTCCTAAAAATTGTTGTCCGACAACAACGCAATTTGCCCATTTTTTGCCCAAAGGGGTTGGGAAGGTGGTTCCTGAGCTTAGTCGAAGGATGGTTTTTATGGGATTTATGGTGGTATATACGCAAAAAAGCCTCAAAAACAGCGTTAATTAACTGTAATTGAGGCTTAATTTTGTGCGCGGAGAGTCAGGGAGCTGACGAATATTCGAAAAAACTGCGTTTATAGCGTATTTTCAAGGGATTCTCAGGTCTGTGCCCAGTTTGTGCCTATATCTTAACTTACAGCCCGACTTTTTGAACTTCTCTCTATTTAAAAAGGCCTCTCGTGATTTTACTCCTCAGCAAATCTAATAACGTTTCATAAATCCCGGACACCCAATTATTGTGGGATAAAAAAGTTCATTTATTATCTTCTGTTAATGTATATAGTGTGTATATATTATGGAGAATTTATGAATACAGTAAAAATATTTACAAGCGGTAATAGCCAGGCGGTAAGGCTTCCGAGATCATACAGGATGAAGGGTAAAGAGGCAGTTATCACTAAAGTCGGCGATGCGCTGATCATACTTCCAAAGAAGAACAAATGGGATTCGCTTTTCGACAGTCTGAATAAATTCAGTGATGACTTTATGTCAGACAGAATCCAACCCGAAGTTGAAACAAGGGAAGAACTGTTCAAATGAAATACATCCTGGATACCAACATTTGCATTTACCTGATTAAGCAAAGACCAGAGAAAGTAAAACAGCGTTTCACGTCTCAAAATCCGGGGGACATATTTATTTCTTCTATAACCGCTGCAGAACTTTATTACGGGGCCGAGAAGAGTTCAAGAAGAGAAGAAAACATTGTGGCATTACAGGAATTTTTCCAGCCACTCGTGATTTTGAATTTTGAAACTGAAGATGCTGTGTCATACGGACTGATCAGGCATAGATTGGAGAAAGTTGGCAAACCTGTGGGTGCAATGGATATGCTGATTGCTGCACAGGCTTTAAGCCGTGAGTATGTTCTCGTTACTAATAATGAAAAAGAATTCAGGCGGATTGAAGGGCTAATAGTGGAGAATTGGGCGAAGTGACTTATCTTGTGTCTTTTACATTTACAGCATTGGTGTAGAGGGGGATCAGAATAAAGCGACGACTGTTATCATATATCTGACGGTGACACTGCTTATCAACGAAGTCTCAGGCAAAAAACGTATTACCATACGTGATGTTTCATCAGACACGACGACTATTCATAATGGATATACCTTGAGTTTTCGCAATCAGAATGAATGCCTGGTATAGCCACAACTTTCATCGTCTGAGAAAAAATAAATCCGCACTGTCAGATTTTGCACTATTACAGCGATGAATTGATGAAAAAACTGTCGGCAATTTTTTATCAGCCTCTGTTAATAATTCTAAATTACTTATTACCCCGTTAGATTAGAAAGATTGATCTATGTGTACTCCTCTATTTTCAGATCTTTTATCTTATAATATAACAGTCTGCGACTCATTCTGAGTAATTTTGCTGCAGCGGAACGGTTCCCATTAGATTGTCGCAGAGCATTAAGGATAAGTTCCTTTTCATATTCAGAAACAAGTTCCCGAAATGACTGGCTTCCGCCGGGCTGAGGGGGGCTTTTTACATCATAGACCTCGCCCGGCCGGGGAGCGGCAGGGATGTCAATGGGAAGAGCGTTATCCCTTGCAAGTACAATTGCCCGCTGAATGTGATTTTCGAGTTCGCGTACATTTCCGTGCCAGGGAAGTGCCTTCAGTTTTTCTAGTACATCCTGCGGTACCGCGAGATTACGGTTTGGGCTGTGTTTTTTAATAAAAAAATCAATTAAAAGAGGTATATCTTCAGTTCGTTCCCGCAGAGGCGGAATGTTGATACGAATAACGTTAAGCCTGTAGTATAAATCCTTGCGCAGGTTACCGGCTTCTATCTCGTCCTCGATAACCCTGTTTGAGGCCGCTATTATCCTTACGTCAACCTGCACAAGTTCCTTCCCTCCCACCCGGAAAAACGACTGCTGCTGCAAAATGCGCAGAAGCCTGACCTGCAGGGACTGCGGCATATTGTTGATTTCATCAAGGAAAACTGTACCTCCGCTGGCAAGTTCAAACTTTCCCTGCTTAAGTTCTGATGCGCCTGTGAAAGATCCCTTCTCATGTCCGAAGATTTCGCTTTCAAGAAGTGATTCCGCGAAGGCTCCGCAATTTATCTTGATATACGGCATATCGACCCGGTCTGAATGACGCTGTATAGCGTCAGCGACAAGTTCTTTGCCGGTGCCGCTTTCACCCTGGATTAGAATAGCAGCGCTTGAAGCCGCGGCGAGTCCGATGGTCTTCATTATTTTTTTCATCGCGGCGCTTTTCCCGATGATCTGTTCCGCGACTGGATCTTTTTCAGCGTCTGCCTGCAGTCTGAGTTTCTCAAGTTCCCGCTGCATATCCAGGTAGCTAAAAGCACGCTCAAGAATAATGAGAAATTCTGAAAGTTCGAACGGCTTTTCAACATAATCAAAGGCGCCGGCTTTCATAGTCGCGATCACCCGCTCGTTAGTTCCGTAGGCAGTAAGGATAATCACCAGAATATCGGGTATCTCCTTTTTGACTTCCGACAGAACTTTCAGTCCGTCCATATCCGGAAGATTGAAGTCGAGAAGAATGATATCGGGCTTTCCGCTTAACGCTTTC
The DNA here is from genome assembly GCA_903843135.1 of uncultured Ignavibacteriales bacterium. Classification (GTDB taxonomy): domain Bacteria; phylum Bacteroidota; class Ignavibacteria; order Ignavibacteriales; family Ignavibacteriaceae; genus JABWCL01. The sequence continues at coordinate 9,002 of CAIMOS010000112.1, forward strand.
AGTATCCCATCATTACCTGTTCCCGCTTCCTCTACCGAATGCCCCTCCATCTGAAGAATATCGGTAATATTAAGTCTCATCGAAGGTTCGTCGTCAACAACCAGCAGCCGTCTCAGCTTTTTCATACAACTTCCTTATAATTAACAGGAAGTACAATAGTGCAGACTATTCCTTTTGGAAAATTCTCAGAAAATGAAATTCTTCCGCGATGTGATTTTACAATTTCATAGGCGATGGAAAGTCCGAGGCCAAATCCCGTCGGCTTTGTTGTAAAGAACGGATCGAAGAGTTTATCCATAATTGATGAATCTATGCCGCTGCCGTTGTCGCTGATATTAAGTGTGATCTCATCACAGTCTTTGTCAAATTTCGTTGTAACCACAACCGATCCTTCGCTTCCCGAGGCTTCAACTGAATTGGTCAGGATGTTTATTAAAAGCTGCTCAAGTGAATTAGAGTTTCCGCTGATGAGAGGAATTGACTCGTCCGTCCTTATTGTAAAAGTTACATTATTATCCTGTTCCATCTGCAGCAGCGCAACCGACTGATAGATCAGTTTATTAAAATTGAGCAGTTCTTTCTTATCGCTGACAGGTTTTGAAAAGACGAGAAGGCGTTTAACAAGTTTTGTAAGCCTGTCAATTTCTTTAACGATGATACTCATCGCTTCTTCGCGGTTAGTGACACTTGCAGAAGCGCTGCCCCCGTTAGCGATTTCCCTCTGCCATATCTGAATGCGGGTTTTAATAATGGCAAGAGGCGTTTTTACTTCATGGGCCACGCCGGCGATAAGCTTTCCGAGAGTAGCCAGTTTATCTTGCTGACTAAGTTCCCGTTCCAGCAGCTGCTGCTGAAAGTGGGATTTATTAATTTCATCCACCAGATTATTGATAGATACACCTATTACTCCAAAGATTCCGCTCCGGTGCGGAAACCGGAAAGAAGGATCATCTTGAATGGTGATAAGACCGTTGCGGATCGCCTTCACATCGCCCCTGCTTTTAATCGCCAGGAGGAGATCGGAAGGCACACGTCTGAACTCCAGTCACA